>NZ_LSKH01000088.1:0-9162 GCF_001557395.1 Sphingomonas sp. CCH5-D11
GAGGCGGTGCTGGCGGCGGCACCGATCGTGTATCCGCTGACGCTGCCGATGTGTTCGCCGATAAGCGACGGCGCAAGCGCAGCCGTCATCTGCAATGCAGCGGGCTTGCGCAAACTTGCCGTGTCGCCCGGCCGCGCAATCCGGATCCTCGCATCGGTGTTGCAGACCAGTTCCGAACGCGACGCGTGCGACTACGATCGGCACGTCACCCGGTTGGCGGCGGCCCGTGCCTATGCAGCGGCTGGCGTCGATCCGACCGACGTCGACGTCGCCGAGGTTCACGATGCGACTGCGATGGGAGAGATCATCGAAATCGAGGCGCTGGGCCTGGTACCGCCGGGCGAAGGTGGCATCGCCGCTGAGCGCGGCGAAACCGTCCTTGGTGGTCGCCTGCCGGTGAACCCGTCCGGCGGGCTCGAAAGCAGGGGTCATCCGATCGGCGCAACAGGTCTTGCCCAGATCTACGAATTGGTCGGGCAACTGCGCGGCGAAGCAGACGCGCGGCAGGTCGACGGCGCCCGTGTCGCGATCGCGCAGAACGGCGGCGGAGTGGTGGGCGTGGAGGAGGCTGTCGTCGCAGTCACCATCCTCGGTCGATAGGGAGCAGAGGGCATGGAATTCCAACCAGACGAAGAGCAGCGGATGGCGGTCGAAAGCGTCCGCCGTTTCCTCGACGACAAACTGGAACCTGAAATCCGCGGCCATGGCCCGGGCTTCATCCCTCGTCAGCTCATGCAGCGTTGGACCAGTGAGCTGACACAGTTCGGTCACATCACGGCACCGCATGCTGAGCAGTGGGGCGGGCTCGACATGGGCTGGCTGACGCATCTGATGGTCTTCGAAGAGATCGTCTATTCGTCGCTCGACGTTGCCATTCCGGGGTTCATCAACGCGGTGGGTATCGAGCTCATCAGGCGCAACGCGTCGTCGGATTTGCAGGATCGCTACTTGCCGGGCCTCGTCGCAGGTGAGCTCTTCGTATCGATCGGAATCTCGGAACCCGATGTCGGTTCCGATGTGGCGGCGGTGAAAACGCGGGCGGTGCGCGACGGCGACCATTGGATCATCAACGGCGAGAAGACGTGGATCACCAACGGGGCCTATTCGGACATACTGATCTGCACCTGTCGCACGGGCGATGACGAAATCAGCCACATCCTGATCGATCGCGCGGAAAGCCCGTACGAGGTACGCGACATCGAGAAGATGGCCTTGAACGGCCAGTCTACAGCGCAGATTTTTCTCACCGACTGCCGGGTGCCCGCGGGCAACACGCTGGGTCAGCCCGGGGACGGCTTGCGCAACACGCTGAAGGTGTTCGAGATCGCGCGTTGCCACATGGCGATGTGGAGCATCGGCATTGCCCGGCGCGCGCTGGACGAGGCGATCGCTTATGCAAAGGAGCGCACGCAGCATGGTCGGAAGATCGCCGGCCACCAGCTCATCGCCGACAAGCTGGCGACCATGGCGACGCAGATCGATGCCGCACGGCTGCTGACGCACCGGGCGATAGCGCTCGTCGATGCCGGCATTCGCGCCGAAACCGAATGCGCGATGGCCAAATGGTTCGCGACCGAGATGGCCATCGGCGTCACCCGCGACGCTCTGCAGATCCACGGGGGCAACGGCGTGACGAGGGACTTCATCGTCGAGCGACTGGCACGCGAAGCGATCATCTGTCCGATCCCGGATGGAACGACGGAAATCCAGAAGCTCATTATCGCGCGCGCGTTGACGGGCATCGGGGCGTTTCGCTGACGGAGGGTACGATGATGATCGACACTTTGCGTTACGACGGCCGGGTCGTGATCGTCACCGGCGCCGGTGGCGGGCTGGGTCGTCAGCACGCGCTGCTGTTCGGTGCGCGCGGCGCTCGCGTCGTGGTGAACGACCTTGGCGGTGGGCGCATGGGCGACGGCAGCTCGTCGACCGCCGCCGACCGGGTGGTCGAGGAGATTCGCCGCGGCGGTGGCGAGGCGGTCGCGAACTACGATTCCGTAACGGACGGCGCGCGGATCGTCACGACCGCGCTCGATGCGTTCGGCACGGTCGATGTGGTTGTGAACAACGCCGGCATCTTGCGCGACGTCAGCTTCGGTAAGATGACCGATGAGGATTGGACGCTGCTGCACGACGTGCACTTGAACGGGTCGCGCGCTGTCACGCAGGCGGCGTGGCCGGTGATGCGCGACAAGGGTTATGGCCGCGTCGTGATGACGACGTCCGCCGCCGCCATCTACGGCAATTTCGGGCAAGCCAACTACGCTGCGGCAAAACTCGGCATTCTCGGTCTCGCCAATGCGCTGGCGGAGGAGGGCCGCACCAAGAATATTCGGGTCAACACGATCGCTCCGATCGCAGCGTCGCGGATGACGGAAACGGTGTTCCCGCAAGATTTGCTCACGCGGCTGCGACCGGAGGCGATCAGCCCATTGGTAGGCTGGCTGGCTCACGAGGATTGCAGCGAAACCAAAGGCCTTTTCGAGGTGGGCGCCGGCTATGTCTCGAAACTGCGATGGCAGCGCTCACGGGGCCATCGCTTTGGCGACATGGCGGATTTCACGCCTGACGACATCGCGCGTCACTGGTGCGAGATAAGCGATTTCACGCATGCCGAATACCCGACGACGATCAACGACAGCCTTGCCGCGGTCCAACCCCCGGCAGGAGCCGGCGACTTATGACACGATGGAATAGATTGCCCGCATATTGAATTGGACGACCGCGTCCGACCACGCGACTCCGTTGGTCGATAATCATAAATTCTTGGGAGAGATGGGGCCATGAAACATTGCCTGTTCGCGTCCGTCGCCTTGGTTTGGGCTGGATCGGCATTTGCACAATCGGCACCGGTGGCGTCGCCGACGCCGGAGCCCCAACCCTCTGGCCAGACCGAAGCCGCGAGGCCGACGGCGACGGAGGCGCTTTCCGAAGAGATCGTCGTGACGGCCACCAAGCGGGGCTACGCAGAGAGCGTGCAGAACGTCGCCATCGCGATGACCGCATTCGGGGAAGCTCAGCTCGACGCGAAGTTCGTGCAGAACCTCCAGAGCCTGAGTTATGATGTACCCAACGTGCAGCTCGACGGCGTTGGCACTGCGCCTGGTTACGCCAACTTCACGATCCGCGGCCTAGGTATCAACAGCACCATCCCTTCGATCGACCCTACGGTCGGCGTCTTCGTCGACGGCATGTATCTGGGGATCAATGCGGGCGTCGTCCTCGACAATTTCGACCTTGAGGGGGTTGAGGTGCTGCGCGGACCGCAAGGATTGCTGTTCGGCCGTAACGTGACAGGCGGCGCGGTGGTGATGCGCACGACCCTTCCCCGCTTCACCTTTGGGGCCAATGCCAAGGTTTCCGTCGAAACGGGGCTCAAGAAGACCGTCAGTGGGATGGTGACGGGACCGCTGATCGATGACGTCCTGGCTGCCAAGCTGGCGGTATACTACAGCGACGACGACGGCTGGTTCCGAAACCGCTTTGACGGCAGGAGTTTCGGCAAGTCACGCGACCTGATCATCCGCCCGGCGCTCTCCTTCAAAGGCGGCGACGATTTCCGCATGGATATTCGCTTCGAGCATGGCGATGTCGATGGCGACGGCGCCCCGGTTCAAAGCCACGCCGTATTCCCACGCAACACCTTTGGTCTGTCGATTGACTTCCCGGGCTTCTACAAGGCGGTCTGGAACCAGGCGCTCGTCGAAACGAATGTCGATATCGGCCTGGGCGACGGCGTCATCACGAATATCTCGGGCTATCGTCAGTTTCGGTCGCGGACGGCGACCGATATCGATGGGACGCCGCAATCGTTCTTCAACGGCTTCTTCAATATTGCGCAGAAGCAATTGAGCAACGAGCTGCGTTATGCCGGGACATTCGGTGCGGTCGAGGTTACTACCGGCCTATACTACTTTACCCAGGATCTGAGGTATGCCGAGCGTCGCAATCTGCTGAACAATACCCGCATCGTTTCGGGTGGGGGGACCCAAGACCAGACCACATGGGGCATCTTTGCCTCTGCCGACTGGCATTTTACCGACACATTGACGGTCAATCTGGGGGGGCGTTACAGCTGGGAACGCAAGTTCGTGCGCGTGGGCACCTTGCGGGCGGACGGGTGCAATCTGGCCGCGCTCATCTGCAATACCAACTTCGTCGATTCCGATGACTGGAAAAGCTTTACGCCGAAAATCGGACTACAGTGGAAGCCGGATGACCGGACTCAGGTTTACGGCCTCTACACACGCGGTTTCCGCAGCGGCGGATACAATTTGCGCAATACCGACCCGGGCGTCCCGCCGGGGCCGTTCGATCAGGAGGTGCAGGACAGTTTCGAGATCGGGGCAAAGAAGCAGTTCGGCCGTAGCCGGCTGAACCTTGCCGCATTCCATAACCAGCTGGACAATCTGCAGCGGGAAATCATCGTTCCTGGTCCGCTCGGCGTCAGTCAGGTCATTCGTAACACGGCTGACGCGAAGATCCAGGGCGTGGAGGCGGAGGGTCAATTCTTCGTATTCCCCAATCTCGTGCTGTCTGGACAGGTGGGCTACGTCCACGGTCAGTACAGCAACGTCCGTTTCGACATCAGCGGCGACGGGATCATCAACGACGTCGACCGCAATCTGAAGCTGCCGCGGCTTTCGCCTTGGACCTATGGCGCGGGCATCACATACGATCAGCGACTGGGCTCGGTCGGCACCGCGACCGCACGCGTCGATTTTACGCACCGTGATAGTGCCCGCTTCACCGACAACAATATCGGTTTCCTGCCCGCGGCGGACATGCTCGACGCTAGCCTGACCTACACGACGACCGATCGCGTGTGGCGCGTCTCGATCTATGGCCGCAATTTGCTGAACGAGGTCACTTATGGCGGCGACACCCCACTCTCTACGGCGTTCGGCGGTGTCGGCGCCAGCCTGTCGCCACTCAACAAAGGACGCGTGATCGGCGGAGAGGTGGCACTCAGCTTCTAGGCATCCACGCTTGGCGCACGCGCGCGATCAGGTCCTTGCCTGCGGGCTTGATCGGCCATCGCGCGCGTGCGGCGTATGACAACACCAGCGGGTCGAGCAAGCCCGTGTCGAGCAATGGTACGAACGCATCGCGAAACCAGCGGCTTGCTGTGAAAGCCCTTGCCACCAGCCCGATGGTATCGGTCGCGGCGACGATCTGACGAACCAGCGGGAAGTGGTCGGTCAGGTGGATGCGATCTTCCGGGCGTTGCCCGTCCTGCTCATACAGCTGCTGGATGATCGGGGTGTAGGGTTCGGAAGAGGACGGAACGACAAAATCGAACCGCGCCAGCGACTGCTTGTCGACGGGATGGCGCGTTAGGATCGGGTGGTCCTTGCGTACGAACGGCAGGATTTCCACCGTCGCGATGCGATCGCTCTTGAACTGTGGCCAGCCGGCGAAGGCTGCCTCTAACCCGAACGCAACATCAATATCTCCGCGAGAGAGCAGTTGCACCGCACGCTCACTATTTCCCGAAACCGTTTCGATCCGGACGCTGGCACGCCGCTTCAGAAGCCCGATCGCCGGCCCCATGATCAACCAATCGATCGAGCCCGGAAACAGCCCGATGCGAAGCAACCCCGCAAACGGATCGGTGTTGCGGTCTCGCTCTCCCAGCAGATCGAGCGCATCCGCGAGCAGCCGTGCGGCCCGATCGATGAAGTCGCGGCCCTCCGGCGTCATTGCGACGCCGCGCGATGTCCGGTTGAAGATCGCGAAACCGACCTGTTGTTCGAGGTCGGCGACACTCTTCGTGACCGCCGATTGGGTCACGCCGACAGCCTTGGCCGCGCCGGAGAACGAGCCGACTCGCGCGACCGCAACGGCATATCTCAGTCGGGGATCGAGCACGGATAAACCTTTGCCTTTTCACTTGTCGTCCGCAACACCCCAAGTGGCCTTGTCAAAGCAACTAGACTTGCTTCGTTTAAGTGAAGAGGCATTCGCTCAGCGTGACGCGGTTCGTTCGAACCGCGCGGGACTGGTGTAATCGAGTGCGGAGTGGCGCCTGACGAGGTTGTAGAAGCCGTCGATATAGCGGGCAATGGCGCGCTTGGCTTGGACGCGGGTGTAGAAGACGGTGCGCCAGACAAGCTCGGATTTGATGGTCTTGAAGAACGTCTCGACTATCGCGTTATCGTAGCAATTTCCTTTGCCGGACATGGAGATGCGGATGCCGTGGCGACGCAGTCCGGCCTGGAAGTCCACGAAAGAATATTCGCTGCCGCGGTCCGAACGGTGAATGAGCCCTCTGGGCGGACGCCGCATGACGATGGCCTTGCGTTGACGTCCTCCCTGTTTTTTCATCCGGTTTGAGTGAGAGTTTTCCGGCCCTTTTAAGCCCGCGTGCAAGGAGCCGGGACATGAAGAAGTCGAGGTACACGGAAGAGCAGATTGCGTTTGCGCTGAAGCAGGCGGAAATGGGCACGCCGGTGGCCGAGGTCATCCGCCGGATGGGCGTGTCGGAGCAGACGTTTTACCGCTGGAAGAAGGTGTATGGCGGACTGGGCGGCGGCGAGCTGCGGCGGGTCAAGCAGCTTGAGGACGAGTATCGCAAGCTCAAGCAGCTCGTCGCGGATCTGAGCCTGGATAAGCACATCCTGCAGGACGTGCTCGCAAAAAAGCTCTGACGCCTGGGCGACGGCGCGAGATCGTCGCGCAGGTCCAGGCGTCCCACGGCGTCAGCGAGCGGCGTAGCTGCCTCGCGCCCGGCGTCGACCGCTCGTCGGTGCGGTACGTGTCGCATAAGCCTGACCAGGCGCCGCTGCGGCTGCGCATCCGTGACCTGGCGGCGGCACGGGTGCGCTACGGCTATTTCCGGATCTACATCCTGCTGCGCAGGGAAGGCTGGCTGGTGAACCACAAGCGCGTCTATCGGCTCTACCGGGAAGATGGGTTAAGCCTCCGGCTCAGACGTCCTCGTCGCAACGTCAGCGCTGCAAATCGCGAACGCCAGCCCGCGGCGTCGGCGCCTAACGAGATGTGGTCGATGGACTTTGTCTCGGACGCCTTGTTCGACGGCCGACGGTTGCGGGCGCTGACGGTTGTCGACGCTTTCACCCGTGAGGCGCTTGCGATCGATGTCGACCAGGGCATCAGGGGTGAGCAGGTCGTGGCGGTCATGACGTGGATCTCGGCGATACGCGGCGCGCCCAAGACCATTCGGGTGGACACTGGGCCGGAGTTCATCTCGAAGGCGCTCGATCGCTGGGCGTATGAGAACGGCGTCACGCTGGACTTCTCGCGGCCGGGCAAACCGACCGACAACGCCTTTGTCGAGAGCTTCAACGGCCGGCTGCGGGACAAGTGCTTGAACAGCCACTGGTTCCTGTCGCTGGCAGACGCCCGAGCCAAGATCGAGGCTTGGCGACGGGACTATAACGAGAGCCGTCCTCACACGGCGCTTGGCTGACTGACGCCAGCAGAATATGCTCTATCCGCCGGGGTTACCCCGGCGGATGCAGGCCGGAAGCTCGCATCATGCCCGGATAAAAAACCGGGGGACCGTCAATCTTACCTTTGTGCCACTGCCATGGCCGTGGAAATGGTCGGACACCAAGACGCTGTGGCTGACCGGGCTCGCTCTCGCGGCATTCCTGCCTTCATCGCGCACTGGCTCGCGGGACTTCGCCGGGCCGCCGTCTGTACCGCCATTACCGCCATCGGTATTGCCCCTGCGCCGCTCCCGGTCGGATGGACGACGTTCGCGATCTTCGGCGCCGCAAAGATGACGCGTCCACCCTGCGCGTCATGCCTCTCGGATCGGCGCGAAGCTTCGGGGGGCAACGCTTTGCGTCGTAGCCCGCGTTGCGCAGACGATGGCTACTATGGCGACTATGATCGAACGGGCGATCACGGCAGCTTCGCTTTCATCGTCGCCAGCGCCTCCGCCCACCCGGCAAGTGCACGCGAGACCAGGCGGCCATGAGCAGAGTCGGGATTGGCGGCATAGTCATTCGCCCAGGTGCCGCTCGCCGCGTTCGAAAATCCAAGCGTCGACAGCTTGTTCTCGACCACGGAACGCGTACGCATTTTGTCGGCTTCGGCCCTGCTCATGACGGCAGGGTTTGGATCGAGGCGGAAGTCGCCGTTGCCCAGCGCCTTGCCGGGTCGGCAATTCACAAGCTGCGCCGCCCGACCGTTCCGCGTCATCCGCGGCACGCAGGATCCTCCCTGCGCACAGAAGGATACGCCGTTCGCATCGCGCCGCATGATTGTCGCGGGCAGCAGCCTGCCTGCCGACCAGCGATGGCCCATGTCGTCCGTTACCGGCCGCAAGATGCGGATCCGGCATTCCCGGACGGGTTTCGCCGCGGCCGGCAGGGCCATGCCGACAGACAGGATGAGGATCATGGAACGTATCATCAGTGCCTCCAGGACAGTTTCGGGTCGGATCGACGAGCCCTTCAGGGCGCTGCGGGATGCAGCAGGTCTTCGACGCCCATGCGGGCGAAGAAGGCGCGTTGAAGTTCGGCGGTGACGCCGTTGATGCGCGTGACGTCGCGGCCTTGCGGATCGATGTCGACACGGCGCGGGCGTGTGCCGGGCATCATCGCGACGATGTCACGGATAGCCTCGGCGACCTCCTGTGCATCGTGGCGACGATCGGGCAGGTTAGTCCTGTCGAGCCGCTCGGCGAGTTGATCCGACAGGCCCGCCAGTCGATCGTATTGTGCCACGATCCCGACGTCGGCCGGGCCGACCGCGTGTTTGAAATGATCGGTGCCGGACGTGTAGGCCCCGGGCTGAACGATCACGGTCTCGATGCCATAGCGCGCGGTCTCGAACGCCATCACCTCGGCCAGCACGTCTCCGGCCGCCTTCGATGCAGCATAGGGGCCGGTGAAGGGGTCCGGCAGGCGATTGATCCCGCTGCCGGTATAGATCAGCAGGCCTCGTCCCGCTCGCCGCATGGCCGGGAGCACCGCGCGGTTCACCCGCACCCAGCTGATGGCGTTCAGGTCGATGACCTCCGCGATCTGCTCGGGCCGGAACTGTGGATCGGCGTGGAAAAGGGACCCCGGTAGCGGGGTGATCGGCGTCGAAAAGGGACCCCTCATCCCGGTGGTCTAGGCTGTTCGCTTGGCGTGTGTCAGGCGGCGAGATCGGGATGCTGGTATTGGAGACGGTGTTGAGGATCCG
>NZ_LSKH01000089.1:0-30049 GCF_001557395.1 Sphingomonas sp. CCH5-D11
CCCCCGCCCCTCCCTTTCCGAACCTCATCAAAGTGATATCTTTCATGAAGTTCCTCGCGGGAGGGGAGATCCGACGATCAGATTGCGTCGTCGTTGCGCTCACCTGTGCGAATGCGCAGTGCGGTCTCCACGGGGATGACGAAGATCTTGCCGTCGCCGATGCGGCCCGTCTGCGCCGCCTGAGCGATCGCTTCCACCACCCGATCGACCAGGCCATCTTCGACCACCACCTCAAGCTTCACCTTGGGAAGGAAGTCCACGACATATTCAGCGCCGCGATACAGTTCGGTGTGGCCCTTCTGCCGCCCGAAGCCCTTGGCTTCGGTCACGGTGATGCCGGACACCCCTACTTCGTGCAGCGCCTCCTTCACCTCATCGAGCTTGAACGGTTTGATGATCGCTTCGATCTTCTTCACGCGGAAACGCCCACCCCTGGTTTGAACCCTCGCCCCGCCTTCGGTGCTTGCATCGAACGTGCCAGCCGGGGGCCAAGAGAGCAAGGTGGCGACTCGGCTCGGGTGCGGCTTTGCCGGGTGCTCGAAAAACGGGCAGTGAGCGGGTGGGTGCCGCGTTATACAGCACCCCGCCTTCTCAGCGAACGCCCGTCGGCACCGGCGAATTCTGCGCGCCCGGCACCGGTGCCACGGCCTTTGTTCCGCCACCAAGGTTCTTCTGCGCCCAATGCGCCTCGTCGATGACGTACAGCCGGACGAGCTGCGCCTGTTCCGGCGTCATCACCTTGGCGAAGCTGACCATGCCCCTGTCCTTCAACATGCCGTCAATCAGGATCGCCTTCCACGTGTCTGGATCGCCCAGCGTTGCCGACCGCTGCAGGTTGGGCAGCACGCCGCCGCCGCCCGCGCTGGCGCCGTGGCAGACCTGGCAGTAGCGGCCGAACAAGGCCTGTCCCCGCGCTACCTGCTGCGGCGTGGCCTTGTTCTCGGGCAGGTTCACCGGGGTCGAATCCTGCGGCTGCGAACCGGGCAGTTGCGTCTTGCCGCCCAGCTTGAAGACGAGCAGGCGTGGCACGTTGGGTACGTCGCGCGCCTTGCCGATGGCATAACCGATCGACAGCGGCAGCGCCCCGCCGCGCCCGGCCAGCACCGCGACATATTGCTCGTTGCCGATCATGAAGGTGGACGCGCCGGCCATGATCCCGGTGCCAACCGGATAGGTGAAGAGCTGTTTTCCCGTGTCCGCGGCATAGGCACGGAACTCGCCCAGCGCCGTGCCCTGGAACACGAGGTTGCCGGCGGTCGTCATCGTGCCGCCGTTCCACGGCGTCGGATAATCCACCGTCCAGCGTGCCTTGTTGGCAATCGGATCCCAGGCGACCAGCCGCCCGGTGGCGCCGGCAATCGCCTGCTTCACCGCCGACGCGTCGCGCGGATACATGGCGTTGCCCAGATCCTGCCCGACGTTGAAGCCGAGCGGCTTGGCCTCGTCGAGCGGCGAGGATGGGTTGAGATAGGCCGATCCGACGATCTGCGCCGGAATATAGGCCAGCCCCGCCTTTGGATTGAAGCTCATCGGCTGCCAGTTATGCGCCGCAATCGCGCTCGGCAGGGCAAGGAACGGCTTGCCCGTCTTGTAATAGCGCGCTTCCGGATTCTCGATCGCGCGTCCGGTCTTCATGTTATAGCCCGACGCCCAGTTGACGCCGGGGATGAACTGGCCGGCGTTGATCAGCTTACCGTTCGTCCGGTCGATGACATAGAAAAAGCCGTTCTTGGGTGCCTGCATCAATACGCGGCGCTGCTGACCGCCGATGTTGAGCGTGGCGAGATTGATCGGCTGGGTCGCGGTGAAGTCCCAGGTCTCGCCCGGTGTCTCCTGGTAATGCCAGACATATTCGCCAGTGTCGGGCTTCAGCGCGACGATAGAGGAAAGGAACAGATTGTCGCCCTGCCCTTCGCTGCGTAGGCCATGGTTCCAGGGCGATCCGTTGCCGACACCCAGATAAAGTTGGTCAAGCTCCGCGTCATAAACGATCGAGTCCCACACCGTGCCGCCACCGCCCGATTGCTTCCACTGGCCGTTCTTCGACCAGGTCGGCGCCACCTTCGCCATCGCCGCGTCGCTCGCCTCGCCATCGGGCGCGCCCGTCGGATTGGGAACGGTGTAGAAGCGCCACCTCTTCGCGCCGGTCGCCGCATCATAAGCAGTGACATAGCCGCGCACGCCGAACTCGGCGCCGCCATTGCCGATCACCACCATGCCCTTCATCACCCGCGGCGCGCCGGTGATGGTGTAAGGCTTCGAATTGTCGGTGGTCTGGACCGACCAGTCCTGCGCGCCGGTCGCCGCATCCAGCGCGATCAGCCGGCCGTCGATCGTGCCGACATACAGACGCCCCTTCCACGCGGCGACGCCCCGATTGACGACGTCGCAGCACGCCTGAACGCCCTTTTCGCGGCTGACCTTGGGATCGAACTCCCACAGCTTCTGCCCCGTCGCCGCATTAAAGGCGAAGACCTTCGACCACGGCCCGGTCACGAACATCTTGCCGTCGATCACGACCGGTGTCGCTTCCTGTCCTCGGGCATCCGGCATGTCGGCGTACCAGGCCAGGCCAAGCTCGCCGACATTGCCGGCGTTGATCTGCGTCAGTGGCGAGAAACGCTGCTCGGCATAGTTGAAGCCCGTCATCGCCCAGTCGCGCCCGTCTCCGCCGCTGGTCAGCAGCGCGGCATCGACCTTGCCGACGCCGGTGGTCGCGGAACGATCCGCCGCGGCCGGCTCATCCGTCGCCGCCTTGCACGATGTGAGCGCCAGCGCCGCCAGCAGCGCCCATCCGATCCGCATATTCCTCTCCCCGCCCCTGTCCGAGCTTTGGCGGGAGACTGACGCAGGTTGGTGAGGAAGGGAAGTGGTTAAACCGAAGCGGTTAGCCTGACGAAGGTGTCAGGTTCATCCCGTCCGTGCCGAGCGACGTCGAGGGACCGGCCCTGCCAGTCGCCACTCGCGGGCTGTGCCGCGACGTCGCTCGGCACGAACAACTGTCAGGCGTAAGGCGGCTTGTGCAGCCCGGCCGGCGAGAAGGTGAAGACCTCGCAGCCCTCCTCGGTGATGCCGATCGAATGTTCGAACTGCGCCGACAGGGATCGGTCGCGCGTCACGGCCGTCCAGCCATCGTCCAGCAGCTTCACGTCCGGACGCCCGATGTTAATCATCGGCTCGATGGTGAAGATCATGCCCGGCTTCAGCTCGGGGCCCGTCCCCGGCCGGCCGACGTGCACCACTTCGGGCGCATCATGGAACAACCGCCCCAGCCCGTGCCCGCAAAAGTCGCGCACCACGCCATAGCGATGGGATTCCGCATAGCGCTGGATTACATGCGCCACATCGCCCAGCGTGTTGCCCGGCTTCGCCTGTTCGATCCCCAGCATCAGGCATTCATAGGTCACGTCCACCAGGCGCCGCGCCTTCAGCGGAACATCCCCGATCAGGTACATGCGGGAAGAATCGCCATGCCAGCCGTCGAGGATCGGCGTCACGTCGACATTGACGATATCGCCCGATTTCAGTGCCTTCTCGCTCGGAATGCCGTGGCATACGACGTGATTGATCGAGATACAGCAGCTGTGCGTATAGCCGCGGTAGCCAAGCGTCGCGGGCACACCGCCACGGCTCTTGATAAAGTCGTACACCAGCCGGTCGATCTCGGCGGTAGTCACGCCGGGCACCATGTGCGGCACGATCATGTCCAGCGTTTCGGCGGCAAGCTGGCCAGCGGCGTGCATCCCGGTGAAGGCTTCGGGGCCATGCAGCTTGATGGCGCCGTTGCGGCCCAGCGGCGCATCGCTGGTGACGGTAACATATTCGGTCATGGCGACCGATATAGCGTGACGAGGGTAGTTTTGCGAGGCTATGCCGGGGCTCGCATGGAAAGCGAACGCATCTGGACCGCCGCCCTCGTCGTGATCGGTGACGAGATCCTCTCCGGCCGAACGCAGGACAAGAACGTCGCGCAGATCGCGCAATGGCTGAATGTTCAGGGCATCCGCCTAGTCGAGGTGCGCGTCGTGCCCGATCGGGAAGAAGCCATCGTCGAGGCGGTGAATACGTTGCGCGCCCGCAACGATTATCTCTTCACCACCGGGGGTATCGGCCCTACCCATGACGACATTACGGTGGACGCCATCGCCGCCGCGCTCGGGGTCGGGGTCGTTCATCATCCCGCCGCCGTGGCCGTGCTGGAGCGTTATTACGCTACGCGTGGCGGCGCGAGCGAGGCTCGGCTGCGCATGGCGCGCGTGCCGGAAGGCGCAGAGCTGATCGAGAACCGGATGTCGGGCGCGCCCGGCATCCACATCGGCAATGTCTTTATCATGGCCGGCGTGCCTCACATCACTGCCGGCATGCTCGATTCCCTCACCGGTACGCTCCAGGGTGGCCGCCCGGTGATCAGCCGGCAGATCGGCTGCTGGGTCGCCGAAAGCGAGATCGCCGACGTGCTGCGCGATGCGGAGCGCACACATGAAGGCGTCGCGATCGGCAGCTACCCGTTCTTTCGGGAGGGGCGCACCGGGGCGAATTTCGTCGTTCGCTCACCGGATGGCGCGGCGGTGGACGCCTGCATCGCCGATCTCACCACGGCGCTCGAGGCCGCCGGTCACAAGGTGTTCTCCGAGGGCATCTGATTATTGAGCGCAGGCGGTCGACCTTCGCGCGATCAGGAGCGTATCTCCGCACTGCTCAGGATCCGAGCCCGGCCGCGGTGCTTCGCCTCGTAAAGCGCGGCATCGGCGCGGCGCAGCGCCTCCTCCAGCGTGCGCCGGGACGCCGCCGTTGTCCCGGCCGAGAAGGTCAGCGGCCGTTCGCCGACATGCGCCAGCGGTTCGTTGCGGATCCGCTCGGCAATGCGCATCAGCACCGATTGGGCCTGCGCCTCGGTCGCGCCACGAAAGAAGACGAGAAACTCCTCGCCGCCCCAGCGCGCCACCAGGTCGGTATGCCGGACCGTGCCGGCCAGCACCTTGGCGAAATCCTGCAGCACCCGGTCGCCTGTCTCATGACCGAGCAGGTCGTTCACCAGCTTGAAATGATCCATGTCGACCAGCGCCAGCGCCCCGGTCGTTTCATGCTCCGACAGCACGTCCAGCCGCTGGAGCAAGCCGCGGCGGTTCAACACGCCGGTCAGCGGGTCGCTGATCGCCTCCCGGCTCAGCTTGCGCATCCGTTCCGCCGTCGCTCCGGCCGCCCGGTTGACCCCGGCGAAGAGACGCGCGGCAAGGTCGCTGCCCGACAGCTGCGGTACCGGGGTGATCTCCCCATCGCCGGCATCGTTCAACGCACGTGCCGCAACGTCGATCGGGGCCAGCAGCGCATAGATTCCGCCAACCGCGATCACCGTCCCCAGCAGCGTCGCCACTGTCACGACAATGGCCCCCGGCCAGTCCAGCCGGCTCGTCGTCGCGGCCCACGCCAGAAAGGCGGCAAGCGGCAGGTGCGTGCCGACGAAACAGACCGCAAACAGCCGCAACTGCAGGCTGCGCGGGAAAATGAACGAGCTTGCAAGATACAAGCGCATGGCTCGTTGCCCCCCAGGATGTCCACGCCGCGCGACTGCGGCATGCCGGGACGACCTGGGGAACAGGGCGTTACCTAAATGTTAGCGGC
Source organism: Sphingomonas sp. CCH5-D11 (assembly GCF_001557395.1). Taxonomy (NCBI): domain Bacteria; kingdom Pseudomonadati; phylum Pseudomonadota; class Alphaproteobacteria; order Sphingomonadales; family Sphingomonadaceae; genus Sphingomonas; species Sphingomonas sp. CCH5-D11. The sequence goes on from NZ_LSKH01000089.1 coordinate 5,623, forward strand.
GCGATGAAGATGCGCCCTAATCGGACGAGACGAGTCAGTCGCCGATCAGGTTGGTCATGCGCTCCACTGCCTCGACGAACTCCAGCTTGAAGTCCTGCACCACCTGTCCCGCCGGACGAACCTGATCGACCAGACCAACGCCCTGGCCGACGAAGTAAGTCACCATCTCACGCGCGGCAGGATCGCCCTTTTGGGCGGCAAGGTCGCAGGCGCGGATTGCCGGCTCGCTGATCAGGCTCTGGTACGGCATCGGCAGTGGCCCAGGCGATTCTGGCCCCTCCCAGGCATCGGTCCAGGCCGAGCGGAGCTGCCGCGATGGCTTCCCCGTGCGGCTCTTGGAGCGCACCGTGTCGCGCGAACTGGCCTCAACCATCTTGTCGCGGAAGACGTCCGAACATTCGCTTTCAGGCGTCGCTAGCCAAACCGATCCAGTCCAAGCGCCGTCGGCGCCCATTGCCATGGATGCCGCCATCTGCCCGCCGGTCATGATCCCGCCGGCAGCCAGCACCGGCACACGCTGGCCGCGCGCTTCCAGCGCCCGGATCACTTCGGGCACCAGCACCATGGTCGAAACTTCCCCGCAATGGCCGCCGGCCTCGCCGCCCTGCACCACCAGGATGTCGACGCCTGCCTCCACCTGGCGGGTGGCATGTTCCTTGGCGCCGACCAGCGCCGCGACCGGCACGCCGCGCTCGCGCCCCATGTCGATCATCGCCTTGGGCGGCACGCCAAGCGCGTTGGCGATCAGCTTGATGGGATGGCGAAAGGCGACGTTGAGCATTTCGAGCGCAAGATTGGGGTCGAACGGGGCCGGCGCATCAGAGTCGGGCCGCTCCTCCGGCATGGCGAAATGGTGCTTCTCCGCCAGCTGCCCGACGAACGCACGATGTTCGGGCGGCACCTTGTCCATGATCGACGCACGCGTCAGCCCTTTCGCACCGCCAGTCGCCAGATTTTCGGGGATCAACACGTCCAGCCCATAAGGCTTGCCGTCGACATGCGCATCGATCCAGGCGAGCTCCGTCTCCAGGCTCTCCAGCGTGTGCCCGGTCGCGCCCAGCACCCCGAAGCCACCCGCCCGGCTCACCGCGGCCACCACGTCGCGGCAATGGCTGAATGCGAGCAGCGGGAAATCGATGCCCAGCATCGCGCAAATCGGTGACTTCATGGTCCCTCTCCCATCTTGTTTGCCCGTCTTCTGGCGGGTCGACGAAGGAAAAGGAAGAGGCGGGGGCTGCTGCCCTTCAGGTCGCACCGTGCCCGGGCAGGGCGCGGTGCGACCGTCCCGTCAGAAGTTGATGGCGAGCCGCGCCGTCACCTTGTCACCCGTGTGGCGCGCATTGGCGAAGGGGGAGTCCGCCACCTGTTCGATATCGGTGCCGCTATACACCAGGCCAAGGCTCACCGGGCCGGTGATATGGTCCACGCCCAGCGACCAGTCGGTATAGTCGCCGCCCGGACGCAGGCGCGCCGCCCGTCGCCAGTCATCGACGCTGCCGGTGGAACGGCCAAGCGAAGCGTTGAGGGTGAACGGCGTCGCCGGCACGCCCACTCTGGCACGCGCGCCGAACCACAGGTTGTCGCCGCCGATCGCGGCCTGATCCGGCGCATAGCGGGCGTCGATCCCGATCTCGGCCGGGCCCAGGGCATAGCTGGCGCCCGCTCCCACCTCGACGTAATCGAGTGGCTCCGCCGCGCCGGTGAACAGATGCCCGGTAACGAACCCGTCGAGCCGAAGACCGCCACCGATATCGCGGGCGAAGCCGCCTGTCACGTCGACCACCGCATCGGCGCCGCCGTGGCGCGGATCGCCGCGCGTGCCGGTGATCCGCGCGCTCAGGTCAAGGCCGAACGGCACGCCGGCGCGGACGCTCGCCGCCGGGGCAAGCTCCCCGTCGCTCCAGCTGATGCCGCGCCGCCGCTCGTCCGTCGCTACTTCGACACTGGCGCCCAGATCGGCCTGGGCGAATGCCGGAAGGGCCGCGGCGCTCCATGCCGCGGCGACCATGATGTGGATCAGCTTCACGTCAGCTGCGTACCGGCATGTGAGCGGCATCCAGTTCCAGCGCCAGCGCCTCGCGGTCCTGCTCCGCCACGGCAAGCAGATGCTCGCGCACCGCGCTACTCCGCGCCGCCACTTCCTGTGCGATCGCCGATCGCTGCCCCGCGCACCAACCCGGCCGGCTGCCTTCGATCGGCGTTTCGCTCGCGATGGTCCGGGTCAGCACGTGTCCCGCCGCGCTGCGCGCTTCGCGATTGACGCTTACCGTCGCCTTCCACGCGCAGCGCAAGGTGTTGGCGCGGCCGCCCGGTCCGGTGGTGCCGACCTGCTTGTGAATGACGTTCAGATCGCTGCGGTACGTCACGTCCACGCGCTGTCCGCGATGATCGATCGCGACACGATGCGCGTCAGCCGCTTGCGCGCCGAGCAGCAGCCCGGCGGTGATGAAAAGGTTCATGTTCGGTCTCCTGCCTGTGCGGCGGACTTTTTCGCCCGCTCGCGTGACCGCGCCGACCTGCGCGGCGCTTTGCGAATGGCTGAACCCGGCCTCGCGATCAATGCACCGGCAAAGCCGCAATGATTTGACATGATGCCCTGTTCATCCAGATTCCGCTGCCCTAGCCTGAACGGATGCTCCTCAGCCGTCCCCGCTTCGCCCGCACCTTCATCGCCGCACCTGCGCTCGCGCTCCTTCTCAGCGCCGCCGCCAGCGGGCCCGAGACACGAATGAAGGACGTGATCGCGCAGGAGGCGCCGCGCCATGAAGCGCTGCTGGAAAAGCTCGTCCGGCAGAATTCCGGCAGCCTCAACCTCCTCGGGGTGAAGGCGGTGGGCGAAATGATGCGCGCGGAGCTCGAACCGCTCGGCTTCACCGTCCAGTGGGTCGACATGGCCGCCACCGGCCGAGCGGGTCATCTGATCGCTACCCACAAGGGCAATGGCCGTGGACAGCGCGTGTTGCTGATCGGCCATCTCGACACGGTGTTCGAACCCGATGGCCCGTTCACCGGCTGGTCGCGAGAGGGGGATCGTGTGACCGGGCCGGGCGTCGGCGATGACAAGGGCGGTCTGGTCGTGATCGTCGCCACGCTGCGCGCGATGCAGGCAGCGGGCACGCTCAAGAATGCGGATCTGAAGGTCGTCCTGACCGGCGACGAGGAAAAGACCGGCGCCCCGCTTGAGCTCGCGCGCAAGGACCTGGTGGAGGCGGGCAAATGGGCGGACGTGGCACTGGAATATGAGAACCTTGCCGTCATGGGCACACAGGAATTTGCCACCACCGCCCGGCGCAGCTCCACCAATTGGGAAATCGTCACCACCGGCCGCACCGGCCATTCCAGTGGCATCTTCAACGAATCCATGGGGTATGGCGCGGTGTACGAACTCGCGCGCATCCTCGATGAATTCCGCCGCACCTTGCCCGAGCCGAACCTCACCTTCAACGCGAGTGTCGTGGTCGGTGGAACGCCGGCATCGCTGGACGAGCCAGGCGTGAAGGGCACGGCAGAGGGCAAGACCAACGTCATTCCCGCGCGCGCGGTGGCGCGCGGCGATCTGCGCAGCCTCTCGCCCGAGCAGGACGCGCGCATCAAGGCCGCGATGGAGGCGATCGTCGCCAAGCACCTGCCCGGCACCGACGGGTCGATCCGCTTCTTCGAAGGCTATCCGTCGATGCCGCCTACGGCTGGCAACCGCGCTCTAATGGGCAAGCTCAACCAGGTGAACCGCGATCTCGGCCTGCCTGAAATGCAGGAGATGGATCCGGCCAAGCGCGGCGCGGCGGATTCCAGCTTCGTCGCCGCAGACGCGGTCACGCTGGGTGGCATGGGCGTATCGGGCGGCGGCGCCCATGCGGTCGGCGAATGGGTGGACTTGAAGAGCCTGCCGCGTCAGGCACTGCGCAGCGCCGCGCTGATCTCCCGCCTCACTGCCGAGCCCCGCCCCCGTTAAGCGCGGCCACCGCGTAGATCTGCGGGTCGGTCTTCTTCAGGTCGCCATCGGCAGGCGCAGCCGCACCAGCAGCCCGCCGAGATCCTCGCTTTCCTCCAGGCTCACCGTGCCTTCATAGATCTCTGCCACGTCGCGCACGATCGCTAGCCCCAATCCCGTGCCCGGCTTGCCCGTATCCAACCGCACGCCGCGATCGAAGATCCGGATGCGATCGGCCTCAGGGATGCCCATGCCGTCATCCTCGACCATGATCTCCACAAAGCCGGCCTGCGCGCTCACCGTCACGAATACGCTGCCACCGCCATATTTGGCGGCATTCTCCACCAGATTGCCCATGATCTCGTCCAGATCCTGGCGTTCGATATGGGCGACCAGATCTTTTGGCCCGTCCATGTCGATGCGGACATGAGGGTACAGCCGTTGTACCGCGCGCTCGACCGATTCCACGCTCGGCCACACCTCGGCGCGGCTATGCGCCGATCCGCGCCGCCCCACCGCCCGCGCGCGCGCAAGATGGTGGTCCACCTGCCGCCGCATCGTCCGCGCCTCGCGCACCACGGTATCGGCCAGGTCGTCCGATTGCGCGGTGGCGGCATTCATGATCACCGTCAGCGGCGTCTTCAGCGCATGGGCGAGGTTGCCGGCATGGCGGCGCGCCTCCTCCGCCTGCGTTTCATTGTGGGCGACCAGCGCGTTCAGTTCCTCCACGAGCGGCGCCACCTCGACTGGCAACGGCCCGGCGATCCGGTTGGTGCGGCCGCCCCGCATTCGCGCAATCTCCAGCCGAAGCTTGCGCAGCGGCAGAAGCCCGTAAAAGGTCTGCAACGCGGCCAGCACCATCAGCCCCAGGCCGAGCAGCAGAAAGCTGCGCACCAGCGTCCGGCGCAGCGCTCCGATCTGGGCATCCAACCCCTCGCGACTTTGCGCCACCTGAAAGCGCCAGCGCACCTCCGAACCCGGCAGCTTCACATCACGCTCGACGACCCGCAACTTCTCCGTCCCGAACTGATCGCTGTTGTAGATATGGACGCCGCGGTCGTTGTGCGTCTCGGTATGGGCGAGTTGCCGGTCCCATAGCGATCGCGAGGGGAACGCCTCGCGTCCCGCGCCCGAGACCTGCCAATACAGGCCGGAATAGGGTTCCAGAAAACGCTGGTCGGCCGGTTCGCGGTTGAAGATCACCTCGCCTTCCGGGCCGATCTCGGCAGACACGAGCAGCGACCGCAACACATATTCCAGCTGGTCGTCGAAATTCTGCGTCACCGCCGCGGTCAGCACGCGGTCCAGCGCGAACCCACCGCCAGCCAGCAACAGCGTGATCCATACCGCCGCAATCACGATCATGCGGCGGGTCAGCGATCCGGTATGGACCAGCCGGCCCTCGCTGCTGCTGGTCACTTCGTCGCGCATCGGAACCATGCTGGCGCTTTGCTGTTCACCTTCAACGAAAGGAGAGCCGTCGTGTTGCGTACCTTTCCGGTGATGGCCTTGGCGGGCGTGGCAGGCCTGCTCGTCAGCCTGGTGACAGGCTTCCTGATTGCGTCATGGACGATCGCCGGCATCGTCCCCGCCTATGCCTCCCCGCCCGCGATCGAACGGGCCGAGCCGCAGATGGTGGCGGATACCTGGCGCGAGGCGGGATATGATCGCATTGGTTTGTGGGAGCAGCCGCGCGCCGAAATGCTTCAGGCTGCTGGATCTTCCAGGCTGTAGCCAAGGCCACGGATGGTGGTGATCACATCCTGCCCCAGCTTCTTGCGGATGCGCGTCACGAACACCTCGATCGTGTTTGAATCGCGGTCGAAATCCTGGTCGTAAATATGCTCGATCAGCTCGGTACGGCTGACCACCTTGCCCTTGTGGTGCAACAGGTATGACAGCAGCTTGTATTCCTGCGCGGTCAGCTTCACCGGCTCGCCCGCCCGCGTCACCTTGCCCGATCGCGTATCGAGGCGAACATCGCCCGCGGTCAGCTCGGACGAGGCATTGCCCGAGGCACGGCGGATAAGCGCGCGCAGCCGGGCGATCAGCTCTTCGGTCTGGAAAGGCTTGGCGACATAATCGTCTGCGCCAGCGTCCAGGCCGGCCACCTTGTCGGACCAGCTGTCGCGCGCCGTCAGCACCAGCACCGGCATGGTCTTGCCTTCCTTGCGCCAGCGATCGAGCACCGTCAGCCCGTCGATCTCCGGCAACCCAAGATCGAGAACAATGGCGTCATAGTTTTCCGTCGAGCCGAGGAAGTGGCCCTCTTCGCCGTCCGTGGCGAGATCGATGGCATAGCCCGCACCCTCCAGCGTGTTCTTCAGCTGCTGGCCCAGGTTGGGCTCATCCTCGACGATCAGGACGCGCATGGTCACTCCCACATATAAACAGCGCTGATTAGCACCGGCAGGCGCGCGGAAAAAGGTGCGGTCACTTGCCCGTCCGCCCGATCACCTGTCCGGAGCGGCCGTCCACATCTACCCAGATCACGGTGCCGTCACGAAGGAATTTCAGCGTGTAAACGGCACTCGGCATCTCGAAATCGAATCCGATATATTGCGCATCCCGCATCGTCGGGATCACACGGCGTTCGATTTCCTTGATGGACAGGATCCGTCCTTCGCGCAGCGCGCGCCAGGCGGCCACGCCGTCGCGCTGCTGCTCGCCCGGCTGCGCCAGAACGGGCGCAGGCAGGGTCAGCAGGATCAAGGCAATGCACATCCGCATGCCCGCGACGTAGCGATAAAGGATTGAACACCTTGTGAATAAGCCAGCATGGTCCAATTCAGACCATGGCTGCGCCGCCGCGGCAACGAAAACCCGGTGCCGCGACGCACGTGTAGCTTTTACAACGGCTTGAACGTCACCGGCAGCCCGTCCTTCGGCCGCGGGATCGGGAAGATCTGCCAGTCGGCGCCAGCGCCGGGCGACAGTTCGATGTGGTAGCGGCTGAGCAGATGCGCGACGAGGATGCGGATCTGCATGGTGGCGAAGTGCAGTCCGATGCACATATGCGCGCCCCCGCCGAACGGCACCCAGGCGAAGCGATGACGGCCCTTGGACGATTCGGGGGAGAAGCGCGTCGGGTCGAACCGCTTCGGATCGGGCCAATGCTCCGCCATGTGATGAGTATAGGCCGTGTTGACGCCGACGAACGTGCCCGCCGGAATGTGGTACCCGCCAAAGGTGAAGTCGCGCATCGCCCGGCGCGGGATCGATGGCACCGGCGGCATCAGCCTCAGCGATTCCTTGAACGCCCATTCCGTCAGCACCAGTCGGTCGAGCTGTTCATACGGCACGCTGCCATCGTTGCTGCCGAGCCCCTGCACTTCCTCGCGCAGCTTCTCCTGCCAGTCCACATGCTTGCCGAGCAGCATGACCAGGCTGGTGGCCGATGACGTGATGGTGTCATGCGCCGCCATCATCAGAAAGTTCATGTGGTCGACAATGGCATCGTCCGCGAGCGGGCGCCCTTCCTCGTCGGTGGCGCGGCAGAATTGCGAGAAGAAATCCTGACCCTCGCCATGGCGTCGGTTCGGGATCTCCCGCGTGAAATAGTCGACCAGATACTCCCGCGCCTTCACGCCCCGCCGCATCGACGTGCCCGGCAGGGGCGAGCGGACGGGCGATACGGACGCCTGCACTTCATCGACAAACGCCTGGTTGATGCGCGAGGCCTCCGGTCCCAGCGGAACGCCGAGGAAGCTGGTCGCCGCCAGGTCCAGGCTCAACGCCTTGATCGCGCTATAGAAAGGCAGGCTCTTGTTCGCCCAGCCGCCGACCTGTTCGGCGATGCCCGCGTTCAGCTCCGCCGCATAATGGCGCATCGGTTCCGGCTTGAACGCCACCGACAGCGCCTTGCGATCCGCGCGATGCTTCTCGAAGTCCATCAGCATTAGGCCACGGGGAAACACGAGATTGAGAATCGGCCCCCATCCCTGTTCGGAGGAGAAGTTCTTTTCCTTGTCGAACAGGACCAGCTCGTTCGCTTCCGGGCCCAGCAGGATCACGCCATCGCCGCCAAAGGTGCGGTTGCGATAGACCGGGCCATATTTGGCGACCATGCGATCGGTGAAGCCGATCGGGTCCTTCAGCACGGCGAAGGTGTTGCCGACAAAGGGCAAGCCGCGGCTGCCGGGGATGTCCTTCAGCACTGAGGGCGGATTGGCGGGCAGCCAGTGCGGGTTGCCCGCCAGCGTGTGCGCGTGAGCCATGGGCGATTCTCTCCAATCCTACTTACATCAGTATAAGTAAGATCGAGCGATCTTGCCAAGCATTCCCGCGCGGCGGGTCAGCCGCGATGAGCGCTTGCGCTCACCACAACACGCCCTTCACCGGCTGCAACGGCGGCGGGGCCTCGTCGCCGATCGCCTGGAGCAGGTCGATCTCGATCGTCCGACACATGGCGGAAAGCGGGACGTCGTGGATGGTGTTGGCGAATGGATCAACCAGATCATCGCCGATCTGCAGCACCGCCAGGAACATCAGCCCCGCGACCGTCGACCCGACCGGCGTGGCGATCCCCAGCGTCTCGACCAGGCCGATCGGCAGCAGGATGCAGAACAGCCGGGTGAAGAACGTCGGAAAGAAGCGGTACTGATTGGGCAGCGGCGTGTTCTTGATCCGCTCCATGCCGCCTTGCGCATTGGAAATGTCGACCAGCAGGCTTTCGAAATGCGTCTGCTGGATGGTGTCGATCCACCCCTTGGCGCGCGCATCGTCGATGCGGCGGGATGATCCGTCCAGGATGCCATTGGCGATATTGGTCCGCTGCAGCGCCGGCTCGGCTTCCCCGCGCGAGAGGAAGCGGAGCACTTCGGCGTCGGCGGGCTGCTTGCGCAATTGGCAGCGCAGCGCGTTCACATAGGCGACATGGCGCAGCACGATCGTGCGCTTCAGGTCTCGCGCCTCGTCATCCGGCAGGAAGTTACGCGCGGTGCGCGCCAGGCTGCGGGAGGCATTGATCATCAGGCCCCACAGCCCCCGCGACTCCCACCATCTCTGATAGGCGGAATTGGTGCGGAACCCGAGAAACAGCGCCAGCACCGAACCGAAGATGGTCAACGGCAGTTCGGGTGCCCGAAACGGCTGGAACACGTAGATCCCGGTGACGACGCAATCCCAGATGAACAGGGCAAGCAGCGGTCGCCACACCTCCTGGATGATGACGTTGAGGCGGGGGGTAGAGGAAATGATCATTGACGCTCACGGTTGCTTCGTTGCGGCCGTAGCGCACCCTACGCGCAACCCACTAGCGCGGCTCCGTGACGAATTATGTCCGGCAGCGGAACGACCCGCGCGTCAGCCGAGCCGTTCGCGCAGGTCCAGCATCGCCAGCGCCGCCTGCGCCGCGCCGCCGCCCTTGTCGAGCTGGGCCGGATCCGCCCGCCGGATCGCCTGCTCCTCATTCTCGGTGGTCAGGATGCCGTTGCCGATCGCGATACCATCCATGGTCAGCGCCATGATCCCGCGCGCGCTTTCGTTGGACACGATCTCGAAGTGATAGGTCTCGCCGCGGATCACCACGCCAAGCGCGACATAGGCATCATAGCGCCCCGTCTCGGCGGCCATGGCAATCGCGCCTGGCACTTCCAGTGCCCCCGGTACGGTCACCACCTCTGCCCGGTGCCCCGCTGCCTCGATCGCAGCGCGCGCGCCGGCGACCAGCATGTCGTTCAGGTGATCGTAGAAACGCGCCTCGACGATGAGGATATTGGCCATCACTCTTCCTTTGGTATGCCGGCTGCGACCAGGCCGCCCCCTTGGTAGCGCGGGTCGTTGCTGACCTCCCGTATCGCACCGGGCGGCGCGGGCAAGCCTCGAAGCCCCGCATCGTCGGCCCATTCGATCTCGGCAAGCTCCAGACCGGCCAGCGCGCCTTCAAACCGGTCCAGGCTGTACGTGACGCCATGGCTGCAAAGGTCGAACCGTCGCTTGACGATCATCGCCCCCGGCAGCCCCGCGATGAGCGCAAACTCCGCATCGTCGAGATAGGCGGTGACGATCGCCCGCGCGAGCGGATCGGCCGCGTCATATTTCTTGGTCAGCTTCAGCGCGACGGCGCCGCTAGCGCTGTCGGTCATCCGGCGAAGGCGCATCCGCGTGCCGGCGATGTAGCGATCCTCGATCAGCAGATGCGCCGCACCGGGCGCGGGGCGGCTGGCCGGGTCGATCAGCCACCGCCGCTCGCGTTCGACATGAGCATATTTCGGCGCCGCGGCTTCGTCGGCGCCGGTGCGCATCATTCGCCGGCAGTGCCCGTGATCGGCCGCTCACCGACGATCGACAGGCCATAGCCATCGAGGCCGACCAGCGTGTGATGCGTGTTGGTCAGGAGGATCATTTCCTCCACGCCCAGTTCGGCCAGGATCTGCGCGCCGACGCCATAGTCGCGCAGCTCCTCGACCTCAGGTGCCCCTGCGCCCTTGCCCTCCGCGCGCAGCTGCATGAAGCGCGACACGACGCCCTTCATTGCGCGGTTGATCACCACGATCACGCCGGCGCCCTCTTCCGCGATCATCTCCATCGAGGTGGAGAGCAGCCCCGACCGCTCGGACGCTTCGCCGAACATGTCGACGAAGAAGCTGGCGGTATGCATGCGCACCAGCGTCGGCTTCTCGGGATCGATCTTGCCCTTCACCAGCGCGATCGTCTCGTCACCGGTTGCCTTGTTGTGGAACGTCACAGCCTTCCACTGCCCGCCCCAGCGCGATTCGAAGGTCATTTCCGCCTTCTTCTCGACCAAGTGATCGTAGCGACGGCGATAGGCGATCAGATCACGGATCGTGCCGATCTTGAGGTTGTGGAGCTGCGCAAAGGCTACAAGGTCGTCCATGCGGGACATCGTCCCGTCCTCGTTCATGATCTCGCAGATCACGCCCGACGGGTTGAGGCCGGCGAGGCGCGACACGTCGACGGCCGCTTCGGTATGACCCGCACGCACCAGCACGCCGCCATCGCGCGCGACCAGCGGGAAGACGTGGCCCGGCGTCACGATCTCCTCGCGCCCCTTGCTCGCGTCGATCGCCACCGCGATCGTGCGGGCGCGGTCGGCGGCGGAGATGCCGGTCGTCACGCCGTCGCGGGCCTCGATCGAAACGGTGAAGGCCGTCTCGTGCCGCGTGCCGTTATGGCGGCTCATCAGCCCAAGCCCGAGCGCGTCGACGCGCGCCTTGGTCATTGCCAGGCAGATCAGGCCGCGCCCATGCCGCGCCATGAAGTTGATCTTCTCCGGCGTCGCCATCTGTGCGGGGATGACCAGATCGCCTTCATTCTCGCGATCCTCGTCATCGACCAGGATGAACATTCGGCCGTTCTTCGCCTCGTCGATGATCTCTTCGGGGCTCGAGAGAAAGGCGTGGCGCAAACGCGCGAGTTCAGCGGGCTTTTGCACGATAATGTTCCATCCGTTGGAGATAGCGGGCGAGCACATCGATCTCGATGTTGACGGCGCTGCCCGGCGCCAGATCCGAAAGCGTCGTCACCGCTTGGGTATGGGGTATGATGTTGACCGCGAAGTGGGTCGAACCGTCCTCGGCATCGCTGACTTCGTTGACGGTCAGCGACACGCCATCCACCGTCACCGATCCCTTGGGCGCCAGGAAGGGCGCCAGGTCGCTGGACACGCGAAAGCTGACGCGCTTCGAATCGCCATCGGGGCAGACCCCGATCACTTCGGCGATGCCGTCGACGTGCCCGGTCACGATATGGCCGCCCAGTTCGTCGCCCAGCTTCATCGCGCGCTCAAGGTTCAGCCGGCGCCCCTCGATCCACTGGCCCTGCGCTGTTCGCTGCACTGTCTCGCCGGATACGTCAAAGGCCAGCCAGTCCGGCCCCTTGTCGACGACGGTAAGGCAAACGCCCGAACAGGCGACCGAAGCGCCCAGATCGATCTCCAGCGTTTCGTAGCTCGTGCCAACCACGACGCGCGTATCGCCACGCGTTTCCACGCGCGTGATTTGGCCGACGTCGGTTATGATCCCGGTGAACATCGCAAACGCTCGTAGACCTCGAGCCGGTCCCTGCCAAGCTGGCGCGCATCACTCTGTACCCAGCGCCCATGCGCCTCGCTCAGCGCCGCCAATCCGATGTCGTTCACGGCAGGGCGGCCGCCCCCGATCAGGATCGGCGCGCGATACAGCACGAGGCGGTCGACCAGATCGGCGGCCAGGAATGCCGCCGCGGCGCCAGCTCCACCTTCGATGAAGACATGATCGCCGCCCAGGTTCGCGATCGCCGCTGGCGAGTCGATCCACGCGGCATCCCCGGTCACGCCGGCGCTCGACAGCACCACCCGCCTTGGCGAGCGCGATTCGAGCCCCGGCAGCCGTACGTCCAACCTTGGCTGGTCCATCTCCCAGGTCCCGCGCCCGACCAGGATGATGTCATGCCGGCTGCGTTCGACATGCGCATGCGCGCGCGCTTCGGGGCCGGTGATCCACTGGCTTTCGCCATTACCGCGCGCGATGCACCCGTCCAGCGAGGTCGCAAGCTTCAGCGTCACATGCGGGCGACCCTGCGCCAGCCGGGTGAGAAAGCCGGCCATGCTGACCCGCGCCTCCGCCGCCCTCACCCCCACTGCCGTGTCGATCCCGGCCGCCGCGAGTCGCGCCAGCCCCTTGCCATTGGTGCGCGGGTCCGGATCGCCAAGAGCGACGACAATTCGCGCCACTTCGCTGGCAACCAGCAGGTCCGCGCATGCCGGCCCGCGTGGCGACACATGCGCGCATGGCTCCAGCGTCACGTAAGCGGTGGCGCCTCGCGCCCGGTCTCCGGCCGCGCCCAGCGCCATTGCCTCGGCATGGGGACGGCCACTCGGCTGGGTCCATCCACGACCGACGACCGTGCCATCGCGCACGATTACGCATCCGACCGCCGGATTGGGGCTCGTTCGTCCACGGCCCCGCGTCGCCAGCGCCAGCGCCGCCCCCATCCAGCGCGCGTCGGCGGCGTTTACAGCCCCCATCGCTTCAGCTTGTCGTCCACCTTCTGGAATGACGCGCGCAGCTCTTCCTGGCGGCGCTTCTGCTCGTCCATCTGCTTCTGCTTGATGGGCGCGTCGATCGCCTGCTGGGCCCGGATCTCCGCATCGGTGCGATCAAGCCGCCATTGCTGCACGTAGACGATCTCGGGCTTGTAGACCTTCTCGACCGAGGAATCCTTGGCAAAGCCGATGATCAGCAGCCCCGTCAGGATCACGGAGAGGAAGAGGAAGATGAGTTCGTGTTTCTGCCGCTGGTGCAGAAACAGGCGCAGGTCGCGCACCGCGCGAAACGGGCTCATCCGGGCAAAGAATTGCATCGGTTGGACATAGTGGCCCATGGATGCCGAAACCAGCCCCTCACCCGCCACCTCCCGCCATGCTGTGGCCGGGAAGCCGGCTTGACCGTCTGGCCGCTGGCTCCCCGGCGCGGCATCATGGCTCAGGATTCAAGCTGGAAGCGCACGGTCATCTCCCGCGTCGTCTCCACCGCGACGCCGTCACGCGTTGCTGGCCGGAAGCGCCATTTCGCCAAAGCTTGGCTCCGCGTGGCACGGCAGAACGCCTCGTTGGTTGCGGCCACGCATTCGGCGGCGATAACTCTGCCATCTGTGCCGATGGTGACGCGGACAGTTGCCATCCCCTCCCGCTCGGCGCGGCGCTCCCCGGCGGGATAGGCCGGCTGCATGTCGCGTGCAAAGCGCGGATCCGGGCGCGCGTCCACTAGCACGGGCGGCACAGGCGGCTCGCTGGCAGTGGCTGTCTCACCGCCTGGGGCGATGGGCGGCAACGGGGGAAGCGGAAGCGGCGGGAGCGCGAATTCGGACGACGCCGTGCTTGTCACCGCCATGGACGTATCCGGCCGCTCTGGCGGCGTCACCACGCTGTTCTCCGCCGCCGTCCGCGGCGTCTCCGGCTTGATGATCTCAGGAGGGGGCGGCGCCAGCGGAATGTTTTCGACGCGTAACACCGTCCGCTGCCGGATCGCCTCGATGACCGGAGCCGACAACAGCAGGGCGCCGATCACTCCGGCATTGACGGCGACGGCAGCGGCAAGGCTACCTGCATTGATGCCGGATCGATATTGCTGGTTCGCGTACATCTACCCTCTCCCGTTCTATGCTTCTCCTTCCGGACCCAAGCTTTCAAAGGCCTCAGCCCGCATTGTAATGTTACCACATAACTTTTGCCGAGCAAGCGATTGCGCAGCGCTGTCGTACCGCTTCGCGCTAAGCGCTTTGGAGGCGCGAGATGGCCCGGTCGCGGCCGATCAGCGGCAGCAGCGCCGCCATGTCCGGCCCGTGATCGCGCCCGGTCAGCGCCAGGCGAAGCGGCAGGAACAGCGCCTTGCCCTTCCGCCCGGTCCTTTCCTTCAGCACGCCGACAAGCTGATGCCACGGATCGCCCTCCCAGGTGATCGCCTGCGCCGCATCAGCCGCCTCGACCAGAAACGCTCGGTCCTCGTCCGGGATGGTAGCGTCCACCGGTCCCTCGATCACGCGCCACCAATCGGCCGCCTCGGCAACTGTCGTCAGATTCGGCTTCACCGCATCCCATGCGTCGGCCGTCATCCCGGCCGGCAGGCGATCCGCCACCGTCGAATAAGGAAGCTGGTGAACGATTCGCGCGCTCAGCTGCGCCAGTTCGGCTTCATCGAACCGCGCCGGCGCACGTCCGAACCGGCCGAAGTCAAAGGTCGCGAGCAAGGGGATCATGTCGCCGACGGGCTCGACGGGATCGCTCGTCCCCAGTCGCGCAAGCAAAGCGCGGATCGCCTGCGGTTCGATCCCCGCCTCTCGCAACTGGTCGACGCCAAGGCTGCCCAGCCGCTTGGAAAGCTTGCCCTCGCTTCCGGTCAGCAGGGCGGTGTGCGCAAAGCTGGGCGGCGCATTGCCGAGCGCCGCGAACATCTGGATCTGCAACGCGGTATTGGCCACATGATCCTCGCCGCGCACCACATGGCTGATGCCCAGGTCCATGTCGTCGATCGCCGACGGCAACATATAGAGCCATGATCCATCCGCGCGGCGGATCACCGGATCGCTCATGGTGCGCGGGTCGAACCTTTGGTGGCCGCGCACCAAATCGTCCCATTCCACCGGCGCATCATGATCCAGGCGAAAGCGCCAATGCGGCCGGACGCCGTCCTGCTCCAGGCGATTGCGATCGGCGTCGGTCAGCTGAAGCGCGGCGCGGTCGTAAACGGGGGGCAGGCCCCGTCCGAGCTGGATCTTGCGCTTGAGGTCCAGCTCCTGGCTGGTCTCATATGCCGGATAAATTCGCCCGGCCGCGCGCAATTCATCGAAGCGCTTTTCGTACAGGCCGAAACGCTCCGACTGTCGCACGCTTTGATCCGGCTGCAGGCCAAGCCAAGCCAGATCATCGCGGATTGCGGCCACGAATCGCTCCTCGCTGCGCTCGGCATCCGTATCGTCGATGCGCAGCAGAAACCGCCCGCTCTGCGATCGTGCGAACATCCAATTGTGGAGCGCGGCACGAATATTTCCGACGTGCAGGCGGCCGGTCGGCGAGGGGGCGAAGCGGGTAACCACGGTCATGCAGCGCCGGTTAGGCTTGCCTCGCGTGATCCGCAAACTGTCTCATCAATCCATGTCGCACGATTGCAACATGGACCGTTCGCGCTAAGGGGGCCGCGCAGAAAGGGCGCGACGACCATGAAATTGATGACCGGCAACTCGAACCTGCCGCTGGCGCGCGACATCGCCTCCTATCTCGAGATTCCCCTGACGGAGGCGCTCGTCCGGCGATTCGCCGACGAGGAGATCTTTGTCGAGATCATGGAGAATGTCCGCGGCGAGGACGTGTTCCTGCTTCAGTCCACCAGCTACCCCGTCAACGACAATCTGATGGAGCTGCTGATCTGCATCGATGCGCTGAAGCGCGCCTCGGCAAAGCGGATCACCGCCGTGATCCCGTACTTCGGCTACGCCCGTCAGGATCGAAAGCCGGGACCCCGCACGCCGATTTCAGCCAAGCTCGTCGCCAACCTGATCACCACCGCAGGCGCCGATCGCGTCTTGTCGGTCGACCTGCACGCCGGCCAGATCCAGGGCTTTTTCGACATCCCGACGGACAATCTGTTCGCCGCACCGGTCATGTCAGCGGACATTCTGGCCCGTTTCGGCTCCAAGAACCTGATGGTCGTCTCGCCGGACGTCGGCGGCGTGGTCCGCGCCCGTGCACTCGCCAAGCGCCTGCACAATGCGCCACTCGCGATCGTCGACAAGCGCCGCGAGCGCGCCGGCGAATCGGAAGTGATGAACATCATCGGCGACGTTGAGGGGCGCTTCTGCATCCTCATCGACGATATCGTCGACTCCGCCGGAACGCTCTGCAACGCCGCGGCGGCGCTGCGTGAAGCGGGCGCGGAGGACGTCGTCGCCTATGTCAGCCATGGCGTCCTGTCCGGGGGCGCGGTGGCGCGTGTCGAGGGGTCTTCCCTGCGGGAACTGGTCATCACCGATTCCATCGGCAATCAGGAAGCGATCGGCAGCGCCGGACGCATCCGCCACCTCACGATCGCCCCGCTGCTCGCCGAGGCGATCCGGCGCATCGCGGACGAGTCGAGCGTGTCTTCGCTGTTCGATTGAGGTTTTGCGGGAGGGCGGTGTCGTCCTCCCGAAAGGACTGGCTTCCGTCCGGCCCCAACGGCAATCAGTCAATCGGCGGTCCCGCCGAAGGGCTTTGTGCAGGCGGATCGGGACCGAGCGTCAGCTGTTGCCCAGCGCCACGATATGGTCGAACACGGCAGGGTGCAGCGGCTTGGTGAACGCGCAGCCGTAGCGATATTTGTCCCGCCACGCGACCACCGCCTCCAGCCCCGCCAAACCGGGAAGCGTCAGCCACACGGTCGTGCCCGGCCAGAGCGTGAAGCTGGTCTGCGCCCGGAAACCCGTGGTCGACAGGTCGACCACTTCGATCTCGAACCGGGTCGTGCCACGGTCGCGCAAATGAGCGCGCATCTTCACCGCCTTGCGCAAAGCGCGGCGGTTTTCGTCCGTGTCAGCCGGGCTCGGGAGCGGAATGGCGTGATCCATGCCCGGCCTTATCCGCGCTGAAAGGTTACTTTTCGGCAAACATCTCGCTTGGACGCGCCGGCGCACGGACCCCAGCCCGCCCTCGTCGCTTCAGCTCGGCCTTTAGTTCCTCCGGCCGCGGCGCGATGAGGAACCCGAAGCTGACGGTGCCCTCCTTCGTGTTCACCACATGATGAAGCCGGTGTGCCTGGACGATGCGCTTCATGTAGCTGGACTTGGGCAGGTAGCGCGTACGCACTCGCTCATGCACGATCACGTCGTGAAAGCCGAAGTAGATCGCGCCATAGGCCGTGATCCCCGCACCAATCCACGCCCAGCCTTCCCACCAGCCGCCCTGCACCCCGCCCCAGATCAGCACGATGGATGGGATGGCGAAGATCACGCCATATAAATCGTTCAGCTCGAACCGGCCGGTCCGCGGCCGATGATGGCTCTCGTGCAGGAACCAGCCCGGCCCATGCATGACCCAACGGTGCATGACATAGGCGAAGCCCTCCATACCGGCGACGGTAAGGAGAAGCAGGAAAAGGCCGGTCCAGAACGACATGGCCTGCGCATATAGCCATCCGGCAAGCGCATCGCTACGGCGCACTCCATCATGACCGACGAACTTCGCTCCGCCGCCCTCGAGTCCAAGGCCTGGCCGTATGAGGAGGCCCGCAAGCTCCTCAAGCGGTGGCCGGATGGCAAGCCGGATGGGGCAATGCTGTTCGAAACAGGCTATGGCCCGTCAGGCCTGCCGCATATTGGCACCTTCCAGGAAGTGCTGCGCACCACCATGGTCCGCCGCGCGTATGAGGAAATGACCGGCCGCCCCACCCGCCTCGTCGCGTTCAGCGACGACATGGACGGGCTGCGCAAGGTGCCCGACAATGTGCCCAACAAGGAGATGCTGGCGCAGCATCTCGGCAAGCCCTTGTCGCGCATCCCCGATCCGTTCGGCAAGTTCGACAGCTTCGCCGCGCACAACAATGCGATGCTGCGCGACTTCCTCGACCGCTTCGGCTTCGAATATGAATTCGCGTCGTCGACCGAATACTACACCTCGGGCCGCTTCGACGAGCAGCTGCGCGACGTCCTGCGCAATTACGACAAGATCATGGCCGTCATGCTGCCGACGCTCCGCGCCGAGCGGCAGGCTACCTACTCCCCGGTCCTGCCGATCAGCCCGACATCCGGCATCGTTCTCCAGGTGCCGGTCGAGGTCGTCGACGCCGAGGCGGGGATCATTCGCTTCGTCGATGAAGGCCAGACGGTCGAACAGTCGATACTGGGCGGCAAGGCCAAGCTGCAATGGAAGCCCGATTGGGGCATGCGCTGGGCCGCGCTTGGCGTCGATTATGAGATGTACGGCAAGGACCTGATTGATTCAGGCGTGCTCGGCGGCAAGATCGCGCAGGTGCTCGGCGGGCGGCGACCGGAGGGGCTGATCTACGAGCTGTTCCTGGACGCCAAGGGCGAGAAGATCTCCAAGTCGAAGGGCAACGGGCTTTCGATCGAGGAATGGCTGACCTACGGCCCCGACGAGAGCCTCGCATTCTACATCTATCGCGAGCCCAAGAAGGCGAAGTCGCTTCACCTCGGCCTTATCCCGCGTGCGGTGGACGATTACTGGCAGTTCCGCGCGAACTACCCGGCGCAGGGCTGGAAGGAGCGGCTCGGCAATCCCGTCCACCACATCCACGGCGGAAAGGTGCCGCCAGAAACGCTGCCCGTTACCTTCGGCCTGTTGCTGAACCTCGTCGGCGTGATGGGCGAAGGTGCCTCCAAGGAGCAGGTCTGGGGGTATCTCGGCAACTACCTCCCCGATGCGAGCGCGGCCGCGCACCCGGAGCTTGATCGCATGATCGGCTATGCCCTTGCCTATCACCGCGATTTCATCGCCCCCACGCTGAGGCGCCGTGCACCGGAGGGAGTTGAGGTGGAAGCGTTGCAGCGGCTGGACGCGGATCTCACCTCGCTGGGCGAGGAGGCATCGGCCGAGGACATCCAGAACGCGGTATACGAGATCGGCAAGACCGGCGGCTTCGGCGAGCTGCGCGACTGGTTCAAGGCACTGTACGAAACCCTGCTGGGCTCCAGCCAGGGTCCGCGCATGGGAAGCTTCATCAGGCTGTATGGCGTGGCGAACACCCGCCGTCTGATCGCCGAGGCGCTCGCCGCACAGTAGCGGTGGAGAGCTGGCGCCACTTCCCTCGCGGAAGGTTGGCGCCAGTCATGCCGATCGGTTACCCTCCGGCGCATGTGCAACGAGGCCGCCCGCCGCATCGCTATCGGTGAATTGCGCAACGATTGGGGCGAGACGCGAATCCCGCTCGTCTTCCCCGAAGGCGTGCCCAACATGGCGCCGCTTGACGGCTTTCGGATTACCGATCCCACCATCATCATTCGCGGGGTCGATGAGCGGGGAGATCAGGCGGAGTGCGTCACCCGCCGCTGGAGCTGGCCGGGAACCGGCGGTCGACCGATCTACAATTATCGTTCGGACGGCCGTGATCTGCGCCGCGGGCGATGCCTGATACCCGTTGACGCCTTTTACGAGTTCACCAGGCCTGCCGATCCAAAGGCGAAGCGCAAGGATAAATGGGCGTTCCGTCTGGTCGACCATGGCTGGTTCTGCCTCGCGGGCCTGTGGCGCAGGGATGCGGAGGTGGGCGAAGCGTTCACCATGCTGACGTGCGAGCCCGGGCCGGATATTCAGCCCTATCACTCGCGGCAGGTGGTGGTGCTTGGGCGCAGCGACTGGGCCGCCTGGCTCGATCCCGACATCCCGTCACGCGATCTGTGCCGGCCGCTGCCCGCCGGCAGTTTGATGGTGGAGCCGGCGCGATAGCCAGCCATGCGTGCGTCCGTGGCAATGGCCTTCGCGACACGGCATGCCGTGTGATCAACACCGCCCCACCGCGGCACTCACACTGATCTTCTACGCGAGGACAAGGTTTGATGAAGCGCTTCTTCTCTCCCGATCAACTGGCGCATGCCCCTGCCCTGGAACTGCACAACGGTGCCTTCACGCCCTATGCCGAGATACCTGCACGCGCCGAAATGATCCTTCATGCCATCGGCGGCGCGGACACACCGCCGGACCACGGCGAAGCGCCGATTCACGCGGTGCACGACACGGATTACGTCTGCTTTCTGAAGGAAGCGCCTGCTGCCTGGGCTGCGGCCGGGCGACCGGGTGATCCGATCCCTTATGCCTTTCCGATCGTCGGACGCCGTCCCTTGCGGCTGGAGCGGATCGACGCGCTGATGGGCCGTTACGCCTTCGACGCGACCACACCGATCACGCCGGCGACCTGGAACAGCGCTTATGGAAGCGCACAGTCCGCGCTGGCCGCGACCAATGCGGTGCTGGCCGGGGAACGTGCTGCCTTTGCCCTGTGTCGGCCGCCTGGCCACCATGCCGGGGCCGATTATTGCGGGGGCTATTGCCACCTCAACGTCGCGGCGATCGCCGCTCAGGCGGCGCGGGACGCCGGGCACGCGCGCGTCGCGATCCTCGACATCGACTATCACCACGGCAACGGCACGCAGGACATCTTCTGGGAACGCGGCGACGTGTTCTACGCCAGCGTCCATGCCGATCCGGCCACCGATTATCCCTTCTACTGGGGTCACGCCGATGAGGTCGGCGAAGGCGACGGCACAGGCGCCACGCTGAATCTGCCATTGCCCCACGGAACAACAATCGATGCGTTTCGCGCCGCCCAGGCGCAGGCGCTGGGTGCGATCACCACGTTTGGCGCGACGCTCCTGGTGCTGAGCTTCGGCGCCGACACTTGGGAGGGTGACCCGATCAGCCACTTTGCCCTGAGAACGCCGGATTATGCCACGCTCGCGCGCGACATCGCGGGCCTCGGGCTACCAACCGTGATCGTCATGGAGGGCGGCTACGCGGTGGACGCGCTGGGCGCCAATGTCGCCAGCCTGCTGAGCGGTTTCTGAACCGGGGTACGCCGCAGACCGGGCGCCAAGACGGTTTGCTCCTCACATCCGGACTGCGTCGCCAGCCGCAGTCCGGATCCCGCGCTCCTGATCAGTCGGGTTCGATCGCGTCGACCGGCCGCAGGTTGCGCTGGTTGGCTGCTACCGCCTCGACCTGCTCCATCACACGCAGGACATTGCCCTGCGCCAGCTTGGCCAGGTCGCCATCGCTCCATCCGCGCCGCGCCAGCTCTGCGAACAGCCGCGGATAGCCATCGACACCGCCCATGTCCTCCGGCGCGGTACCGCCAATGCCGTCATAGTCGCCGCCGATACCCACGGAGCCCTTACCCGCGATCCGGGCGATATGCTCGACGTGATCCGCCACCGTGGCTGCCGTCACGCGCGGCATAGGGTGCGCTGCGTCCCAGGCGATCAGCGGCGCGGGTGCTTTGGCGCCGTAGACGTCGGTCGCCAGCCCCTGCGCCTTGCCGAACGCAGTACGCGCCTGATCCCACGCGCGCCATTCGGTCGACAGGAAGGCCGGGTAGACGTTCACCATCACCACCCCGCCCGCTGCGCCGATCCGCCGCAGCAGATCGTCCGGAATGTTGCGCGGCACATTCGCGATCGCCCGCGCGGAGGAATGGGAGGCGATCACCGGCGCCTTCGACAGGTCAAGCACCGCCGCCATGGTCGTGTCCGCCACGTGGCTGACATCGATGATCATGCCGATGCGGTTCATCTCGGCGACCACGTCGCGGCCGAAAGCGCTCAGCCCGTTGGCGCGCGGTGCATCGGTGGAGGAGTCTGCCCAATCAATGCTCTTGCCATGCGTCAGCGTCATGTAACCGACGCCCAGCTCCTTCATCTGGCGCAGCACGGACAATCGGCCATCGATCTGATGCCCGCCCTCGATCCCGATCATTGACGCGATCTTGCCCGCCTGTTGTGCCCTGCGCACGTCGGCGGCGGTCTTCACCAGCATGAAACTGCCCGGATTGGCCGCCACGACCCGGCGGACGACGTCGATCTGCTCAAGCGTCATCTCCACGGCGCGCGGACCCGTCACGGCGGCTGGGATCCAGACGGACCAGAATTGCCCACCCACGCCGCCTTGCCGAAGCCGTGGGATATCCGTCTGCAGGGGATAGGGAAGCGCCGCCGTATCCCGCGTCAGATCGACGTCCTCCACCTTTCCGTCGTGCCGCTCGCGGATCTCCCAGGCGAGGTCATTGTGTCCGTCGATCACCGGCGTCCGCTCCAGCAGTCGCGTGATGCGCGCAGGAACGACGGGTGCAGGCGCAGCGGCAGCCTGGGCGGCAAGCAGGACGGCGAACAATGACATGGCAGCTCCGGGAGGCACGGCGCGCCGAGGAACTTACCGGCAAACCGCGGGTTGTGATCCAAGCTCGCGTGAAACCGAGCAACATGAACGTCTTGCAAACCCGTTGCGGGCGCAAGCGTCAACCGAGCCCCGTCGTTTCTCGCGCCGGGGCCGAATTGTTTTGGGGAGGCAAAAAGAGCGATACGGATTGGGTATATCGCGCGCGAAGTGCAGTCTATCGCTGCTCGCAAGCATCGGATCTTGAAGAGTTAATCCAGTTGATTTGATGACTTCTGCCCGGCGCCTATGCATCGGGACGGGAGATGGAGTGATTTCGGTGAACGACGATAAGGAATATTACTACAAGCGCGCCGAGTCCGAGCTTGAAATGGCCCAGCGTACCGAGGTGCCCGAAGCGGTGAAGGCGCATTACACCTTGGCCGGTTATTACCTCGACAAGGTGTACAATGACGAGGCGAACGCCACTTCCCCGTCAATCACGTGACCGCCGCCGCCCTCGCTTCGTCATCGCCGCCCGGCCTTTCCGCCGCATCGGCCGTCAGATCCTCTCTCGCGCGCATATGCCGCTGATTGATTCGCCCGCGTTCTGACGGGCCGCGCACGGCGCCGCTGGCCGGCAATCCGCGGTACGGCACTGCACGGCGCGATCAGCCGTCCTTGCGACCTTCGAGCAGCCAGGGGCGCGGACGGCCGGTTGGTTTCGACTTGCCGTCCAGCCGTATCGCCCGCTTGACGTACACCGGCTTCAGCAACAGCGTCCCGTTCATCGCGCCGCCGGTCGGCTGCGCCAGAATGCGCTTCACCACGGCCTGCCCTGCAACCACCCTGCCAAAAGCGGCATAGCCGGGATTGTCGGGCTTCCAGTCCATCCACGGCATCGGCCCGACCGCGATGAACCAATTGCCATTGGCTGAGCCCGGCGGTCCGCGGCGCGCCATGGAGATCGTCATATCGAGATGCTTGATCCCGGTCTTCTTCGTCGATTCGTGCGGGATCATGTCAAGGAAGCGCCGCGCGTCCGTGCGGATGCCGGATTGAACAAACCCGAATTGCGGCGCCTGCTTCTGGCGGGCGACCCGGTAAAAGCTAATCCCGTCAAAACGACCGTCGTCGACATATTTCATGAAATTGGCCGTGGTGGCCGGCGCCCGCTTCGCATCCAGCGCCAGCACGATCACGCCAAGCGCGGTCTCCAGACGGACGCGAACATAGCCGGGTGTCGGTCGATCCGCGCGCTGGGCCTGGACGGGGAGGGCTGCAAGCAGGGCGGCAATCAGAAGAAGCAAAGGCATCGAACGGCGAATTACCCTGCCTGCCAGCGCCGCGCCACTCCCTGAAAGGGCCCTGCCAAGCCGGCGGCGCGCAACGTCGCCCGAAGGCGCTTGTTATGCGCCAGATATGAGAAGAGGTTGCCGAACGATCCTGCAGGACCGTCCGACAACCCCTAAACATGGTCAGCGGCCGGAGAGCTCCAGCCCGGGAGACCATGCGGGCCTCTGAAATCTACAGGGTTCGGCGTTGACTGGAGGAGGATACCTCCCGCCGAACCACTACATCTTCAGAAGCGCGTCCCCCGAACGAACTGAACCGACCCCATTGCTGAACCATGAGACATCGGATCACCTCCTTTCGCTGGTTGATAACGAGCGTGGCCTGACCGGCCACGAGAGCAATGTGCGTGTAGTGCGATCGCGAAACAAGCCTTGTTTTATGACCGGTTTTGAACGATTCTCTTCCGCCTTGCCGCCGATCAGGCGCGGCAATCCTCGATCACCCTTCCGATCTCGGCGTCGGCGGGCACCACGAGGGTGGCGGCGCCCGGCTGTTCGATCACGAACCGTCCGCGGCTGAACGCCATGGCATCAAGCAAGGGATCCCGCGCCGGCAGGCTCGCCTCGACCTCGGCTGCCTGCCCGGCGCTCTGCCGCACGGGCACCGCGCGAGTGGTGCTGGTCGTTCGCACGGTCAGCGGTTGCTGCGATTGACCGGCGCGTGACAGCAGCATGGCGCGTGAGGCGGTGTCGCAGCGGAGGGTCAGCCGCGCCCCACTGCCGTCCGCGCCGAACGTCGCCCTGCTTCCGCGCCCGTCCCGACCATAGCGCCATGTGCCCGGCGTCAGCGGCCAATCGCGCCAGTCTCCCGCAAGCGGGGCCGGCGTCGGCGCCGGGGCTGGTGCCGGG
>NZ_LSKH01000009.1:0-5958 GCF_001557395.1 Sphingomonas sp. CCH5-D11
AAAAGGGCGGCGATCCCGCCAATGTGGTGGCGGACCGGCGCGAATTCGGTGATCTTGGCCGCGCCGGGATCCGCCTTCAGGCGGCGCTGTGTGCGCTCGAGCTGCTGATGCCGCCTGCGGAGGCCGAGGATCCGCCCTCCCCGTAAAGCTTGCGCGCCCTTTCCTCAAAGGCGCCAATCATCTTGCGAAGCGCGACGGTGAACACCTGGCCCGCCAGCATCTCGAACATCCGGTTCTTGAACTGGAAGTCGACGGTGAAATCGACCAGGCAGCCGTCGCCGTCAGGGCGGAAACGCCAATCATTGTGCAAATACTTCAGCGGGCCATCCACATAATCGACGTGGATGCGCTCCGGTCGCTGCTTTTCCACCCGCGAGGTGAACGTCTCGCGCAGCCCTTTGAAGCCGACGATCATGTCGGCCACTGTTTCCTCCGGCTCGTCCTTGCGCACCCGCATGGCGATCACCCAAGGCAAGAATTCCTGATAGGCCTTCACGTCGGCGACCAGATCAAACATCTGTTCCGGCGTGTAGGGCATCGCCCGTGTTTCGCTATGCTTTGGCAAGCTGAGCCTCGCGAGCGGCGCGCAGCTTCGCGAAATCATCCCCCGCGTGGTAGCTCGAACGGGTCAGCGGAGACGAGGCGACCAGCAGGAATCCCTTGGCCCGTGCGATTGCCGCGTAGGCGTCGAACGCCTTGGGCGTCACGAAGTCCATCACCTTGGTGTGCTTTGGCGTGGGCTGAAGATACTGGCCCATGGTCAGGAAATCGATGTCGGCGGAGCGCATGTCGTCCATTACCTGATGGACCTCCAGCCGCTCTTCGCCAAGGCCGAGCATCACGCCAGACTTGGTGAAGATCGACGGATCATGCCGCTTCACGCTCTCCAGCAGCCGCAGCGAGGCATAATAACGCGCGCCGGGGCGGATGGTCGGGTACAGCCGCGGCACCGTTTCCAGATTGTGGTTGTAGACGTCGGGCCGCGCGGCAACGATCGATTCGACCGCCGCCTGCGTCTTGTTGCGGAAGTCCGGCGTCAGGATCTCGATGGTGGTGCTGGGCGTATTCCGCCGCAGCGCCTCGATCACCTTCACGAACTGCGAAGCGCCGCCATCCGGCAAGTCGTCGCGATCGACGGAGGTGATCACGATATGTTGCAAGCCCATCTCGGCTGCCGCAACCGCGACATGCTCCGGCTCCAGCGGATCCACCGCGCGCGGCATGCCGGTCTTCACGTTGCAGAAGGCACAGGCCCGCGTGCACGTGTCGCCCAGGATCATCACCGTGGCATGCTTCTTGGTCCAGCACTCCCCGATGTTCGGGCAAGCGGCTTCCTCGCACACGGTGGCGAGGTTGAGCCGGCGCATCAGCTGCTTGGTCTCGGCGAACCCTACGGAGGTGGGCGCCTTGACGCGGATCCAATCGGGTTTGCGGGCGCGTTCCGGCCGGGCGAGCGGGGTAATCTCGGTCATGTCGCGGTGCGAGATAGCGACTGCCATCGCGCGAAACAACGCGTATAGGGCGGACATGACCGTCTTCTCCGATCTTGTCGCCGGCTATAGCCGTTTTCGTGAACAGGGCTGGGCAGAGGAACGCGAGCGCTGGGCGCGCTTGGCGGAGGGTCAGTCGCCCAAGGTCATGGTAATTGCGTGCTCCGACAGCCGCACCGATCCGGCAATGGTCTTCGACACGTCGCCCGGTGAAATCTTCGTCGTGCGCAACGTCGCCAATCTCGTCCCGCCGTTTGAAACCGGCGGGGGCCGCCACGGCGTTTCGGCCGCCCTCGAGTTCGCTGTCACGCAGCTGAAGGTAGAGGAGGTCGTGGTGATGGGCCACGGCATGTGCGGGGGCGTTCACGCCTCGCTGACGGATCGCTTTGCCCAGGCTGATCCGGGTGAAGGAGGCTTCATCGCGCACTGGATCGACCTGCTCGACGAGGCACGCGATCGGATCGTGGCCGAGCATGGCACTGGCGAAGACGCGGTCCACGCGCTGGAACTGGAAACGGTGCGCGTCAGCATCGCCAACCTGCGCACCTTCTCGTTCGTCAAGGAGGCGGAAGCCGCTGGCCAGCTCAAGCTGCGCGGCGCGTGGTTTTCCATTCGTCAGGGCGTGCTCTGGGTGATGGACGATAGCGGCACGTTCGCCCCCGCGAACTGATCTATCTACGAGTCTCAGTCCCGCTGCGCGCTACTGTTAGCCGCGGGACCCGTTCACGCTACCGGTACTTGCCCGCCGATCGTGGCGAGCAACCGGGCGAGCTTGGTCTCGATCACCCGGTCTTCTGCGTGATTCGCGGACAGGGCCGGAAGCATGGCAGGCGATTCGCTGCCGGCCAGCGCCATCGCTGTCTCGATGGAAACGATCTCTGCCGCTTTCGCCTTGCGCAGTGCGCCGATCAAAGCGGTATCGAGGATGGCCCCGCGTTGGTGGCTGCGCGCATCGCGATCGGCATCGTCAAGGATGCCGCTCATCCACAGATTGGCTGGCGCACCGTTCAGGTCGGCGATGCCGTCGAGCCGCGCAGCGTGGCGCCTGGCATTCGCGCGATCGCGCTCGATCACCTCCTGCAGGCCGGCATCGGACGCCGTTTCCGCCAGCGGTAGCAGTCGGTCGATCAGCAGCTGCTTGCCCGCGCGAAGGTCCTGGAGGGCAACGTGAAGCAAGGCGGCGCGCGATGCGGTAAGCGACATCCTCACTTAGCGCATGCGTCGCCGCCGGGTTCCCATGCTTCAGCCGGCGTCGGGCGCGACCGCCTTTGTCACGTCCTTCGGCTGCTCCGCGGTGACACGGATGTTCAGCTCGCGCAGCTGCTTCGCCGTGGCGAAGTTCGGCGCGCCCATCATCAGGTCCTCGGCCTTCTGCGTCATCGGGAAGACGATCACTTCGCGAATGTTCGGCTCATCGGCGAGCAGCATGACGATACGGTCGATCCCCGGAGCCGAGCCGCCGTGCGGCGGTGCGCCGTACTTGAACGCGTTGATCATGCCCGCGAAGTTCGTGTCGACATCGGCCTGCGAATAACCGGCAATTTCGAACGCCTTGTACATGATCTCCGGCCGATGGTTCCGGATCGCGCCCGATGACAGCTCGATGCCGTTGCACACGATGTCATATTGGTAGGCGAGGATATCCAGCGGATCCTTGGTCTCCAGCGCCTCCAGCTCGCCCTGCGGCATGCTGAAGGGATTGTGACTGAAGTCGACCTTCTTGGCGTCCTCGTCATATTCGAACATCGGGAAGTCGACGATCCAGCAGAACTCGAACCGGCTCTTGTCGATCAGATCCAGCTGCTCGGCGACCCGGGTGCGGGCAAGCCCGGCCAGCTTGGCAGCCTGCGCTTCCTTGCCCGCTGCGAAGAACACACCGTCGTCAGGCCCCAGCCCCAGCGCCTCGGCCAGCTCACGCATGCCGATATCGCCATGGTTCTTGGCGATCGGGCCGCCGAATTCGCCGCCCTTGCGGGTGGCATAGCCAAGGCCGGCGAAGCCTTCGGACTGCGCCCAGGCGTTCATGTCGTCGAAGAACTTGCGGCTCTTGTCCGCCGTGTTCGGCGCTGGGATCGCGCGCACCACATCGCCAGCCTCGACGATCGAGGCGAAGCGGCCGAAGCCCGATCCCGAGAAGAAGCCGCTGACGTCCTGGATCACCAGCGGGTTGCGCAGGTCCGGCTTGTCGTTGCCGTATTTCAGCATCGATTCGCGATACGGGATGCGCTTGAACGGCAGCGGCGACACCGTGCGGCCCTTGCCCTGCCAGTTGGCGAATTCCTCGAACACGCCGTGCAGCACCGGCTCGATCGCGGCGAACACGTCCTCCTGCGTGACATAGCTCATCTCGAAGTCGAGCTGGTAGAATTCACCGGGGGAGCGGTCGGCGCGCGCGTCCTCGTCGCGGAAGCAGGGCGCGATCTGGAAATAACGGTCGAAACCGGCAACCATCAGCAGCTGCTTGAACATCTGCGGCGCCTGCGGAAGCGCATAGAATTTGCCCGGATGAACCCGGCTGGGCACCAGATAATCGCGCGCACCCTCCGGGGAGGAAGCGGTCAGGATCGGCGTCTGGAATTCGGTAAAGCCCTGGTCCACCATGCGGCGACGGATGGAAGCGATCACGCTAGAACGCAGCATGATGTTCGCGTGCAGCTTCTCGCGCCGCAGGTCCAGGAAGCGGTAGCGGAGGCGGATGTCCTCGGGATATTCCTGCTCGCCGGCGACCGGCATCGGCAGTTCCTGCGCCTGGCTCTGGATGGTCACGCCGCGCGCGAACACTTCGATCTCGCCCGTCGCGAGATTCGGGTTTACCGTCCCTTCGGCCCGCGCCTTCACCAGCCCGTCGATGGTGATGACCGATTCGACCCGCAGCCCTTCCAGGATCGGCAGCGCCGGCGAATCACTGTCTGCCACGATCTGCGTGATGCCGTAATGATCGCGAAGATCGACGAACAGCACGCCGCCGTGATCTCGCTTGCGATGGATCCATCCCGACAGGCGAACCTCGGAACCGACCTCGGCGGCGGTGAGCGCGGCGCAAGTATGCGAACGATAGGCGTGCATCTATGTCATCTCATATGCACCACCCCGGCGGAGGGCCGGGGCCCAGGGTCGGGCCGTCCGTAGCTGGACCCCTTCTTGCGTCGGGGCGGTGAGGTTTTTGGATCGGCCGCCCCTCCCCTTCCATCCCCTCTTTGTCAACCCGCGCGCGTGGGTCTATGGGGCGCCGCTTATGCACGTTCACCCGCTCATCACCGACAGCGCCACTCTCGCCAACCTGTGCGCCCGTCTCGCCGACGCTCCCTTTGTGTGCGTCGATACCGAGTTCATGCGGGAGAACACGTACTGGCCGGAACTCTGCCTGATCCAGATCGCCGATACCGAGGAAGCGGCCGCAATCGATCCGAAAGCGCCCGATCTCGATCTGCAGCCGTTGCTCGACCTACTCGTCAACAATGAGGAGGTGCTGAAGGTCTTCCACGCTGGTGGCCAGGACATCGAGATCATCTACAATCTCACGGGCAAGACGCCGCATCCCATGTTCGACACGCAGGTCGCCGCCATGGCGCTCGGCCAGGGGGAGCAGATCGGCTATTCCAACCTTGTGGATAGCTGGCTCGGCATTCAGGTCGACAAGGGTGCCCGCTTCACCGACTGGTCGCGCCGCCCGCTTGATCAGCGGCAGGTCGATTACGCCATCGGGGATGTGACCCATCTGTCGAAGATCTTCCCACGCATGCTGGAGCGCCTGAAGAAGACTGGACGGGGGCAATGGCTGGATCAGGAAATGGAGCGGATCTCCGATCCCGCCAATTACGCCAATGACCCCGATCTCGCCTGGAAGCGGGTGCGCATCTCCGGGCGCCGGCCTGACGTGCTGGGGCGTCTAAAGGCGATCGCCCGCTGGCGCGAGGTGGAGGCGCGGGCGAAGGATCTGCCGCGCGGCCGCATCGTGAAGGACGAAACGCTCGCCGATCTGGCCGGGCATCCCCCGCGCAAGCAGGTGGATCTCGCCAAGGTGCGCGGCCTCTCCGCCACCTGGGCGTCGAACGACATTGGCAAGCGCCTGCTGGCGGCGATTGAGGCAGCACAGCCCCTTTCCGCCGATGAGATGCCGCCGCGCGAGGACCGCAAGCCGGGGCTCGGGAAGGATGGCGCTCTGGTTGCCGATCTCCTGAAGCTGCTGCTCAAGATCCGCGCGCGCGACATCGACGTCGCACCGCGCCTGCTCGCCCGCAGCGAGGAGCTGGAGGCGCTGGCAGCCGGGCAGCGCGATCAGCTTGCAATCCTGCAAGGCTGGCGTTTCGATCAATTCGGGCGCGACGCGCTCGATCTGGTCGAAGGCCGGCTCGGCTTTGCGGTGGTCGGCGGGAAGCTTAAGATGACACGGACGGAGGATGTGGCATGAAGGCGATACTGGCTGCTGCCGTGGCACTGGCGGGCTGCACCGCCGCCGATCAGGCAC
>NZ_LSKH01000090.1:0-8885 GCF_001557395.1 Sphingomonas sp. CCH5-D11
GCGCCCCGCCGGCACGCTCGTTCATCGCGGCGAAGCGCGGATCGGCCTCGACCAGCCGATCGCCCTCATCCAGCCGGGCCGTGAGCGCGGGACCGTCGATCACCGCATCACCGCATTGTCCAGCGCCCGTACCGCGGACCGGAATTCGGCCGGCAGGGCGAGCAGCGCCAGGCTGTCCATCGCCTCATCCGGCGCGACCTGAGCGATCGCATCAAGCATATCCGCCAATGTTTCGATGTCGCGGCGCGGGTCGGCATCCGCCAATAAGAGACCGATCCGCGCAATCGCAACCCGATCGAGGTCCGCAGCACGCAGGGCGAGCCAGAGCCCCTCCCCATGCACATCAAGCACCAGCGCCCGCACTTCCCGATCATCAAGCGCCAGTGCCTGTGACAGGAGGGTGATGAAGAGCAGGAGATGCCCCTCCTCCAGTGCCCGGATCAGATGATCCGGCAGCGCGGCAGGCGCGCGGCGAAGCGCCGCGGCCAGCCGGTCGGCCGCCACATCGAAGCGGTCCTGATCATTCTGCGCCGACATGCTGCGTTGCGCGGCCTTGGTGATGGCACGATCAACGGCGGTGCGGGACGGCGCAGCGACCGCCCAGCGTTCCCGAAGCGCGGCCGCCACCCACCAGATGAGCCGTTCACGGAGCATGTCCGGCAGATCTGCCACCCGCCCGGAACGCCGGAGGCTTTCCGCATCGAGATAAGCGCGGGCAGCGCCGGCGAGCGCCCGATCCGGACTGCCGGCAAGGTCATGCAGCCAAGGCGTCGCACCCGCGGCGCCGCGGGCGAGCAGGGCCGCACTCAGGTGATCCTGACGCACCTGGGCGAACAGTTCCGCCATCAATGCGCGATCGCGCAGCAATCCTGACTCGCGCAAGCGGTGAACCAGCGCCGCTGCCCCCACATCGCGTGGCGGCGTGGTGGTGCAGAACCGGCCAAGATGATCGCCCAGATGATCCGATGCACGGGCGGAAAGATCCTGCGCGATAGTCTGAACCGTGGCGCGCAGCATCGCCGCCGTTGCGGTGCGGGTTCGATCATCCAGCCGGTCTTCCTCCGAACGGAAGTAATCATCGATGACCCCCGCCAGGCGAACCTCGGCGCGCGACGCCGCGGCCGCGGCACGCGCGAAAAGCGGCGCCGAATCCGACTTGTTGACCTCCGAGGCGCCGCTGTGATCGACCGACATGAAAGCGCATTAGCGCGCGGCACGTTAAAGGGCTGCTAAACTGGCGCGCGAAGTGTCTCAATTGCGAACGCCAGCGTTACGGTGGCGTACAGGGCCGCGCAGACGAGGCCGAGGAACGGCATGCCGAGCACCGTTCCGACCGCGATCACGACGAGATAGGCGGGCGCATCACCCCACCAGTTCGGACGGCCTGCGCGCATCGCGCGATGCCCCAGCGCGCCCGCCGCAACGAGCGCAAGGGCGAGCACCCGGGCCGTCAGCTCACCCGTTTCCGCATCGAGTGCATGCCCCAGGAGCAAGGCGGACAAGGCGGGCACGCCGAGCCCGAGCCCGCCCATCACGCGCGCCAGAACATCTTCATCGCGCAGCCAGGCGAAGCTGGCCGCCAGCGCCGCGAGCGCCGTGGTGAACACGCCGAGCAGCAGCCCGATGGTGAGCTGCCCCGTCCAGAGCGCCACCAGACCAGCAACGCCGGACGCCGCCGTTACGCCGGCCATCACGCCGGTGGGCATATGCCGGCGCATCAGCCATGGCATGACCGCCCGCGCGAGCGGCCGGACCAGCCAGCGATTGAACCAGCCCGGCCGTGCGGCGAGCGTCGCGCCAACCACGGCGCGGCTGCGCGTCTCCAGCGTCTCCCGCCGCGATTCGATGCCATGGCCGGTCCGCGGCTCGCCCTCCGGGAGGACGAGGCGAAGCGCACCGGCCTGGGCGGCGACATGAAGCAACGACGATTGAACATCGTAATCGCGGGGCATGGCGGCGACCTCGGTCAGTCGCTTGCTGTCGAGCCGCGCAAGGCCTGCCCATGCATCGCCGCCGCCGATCAGCTCATAACCGGCATCGCCCTCGCCTTCCGGAACGACCAGCAAGGTATCGCCCTGCTCCTGCGCCAGCGGG
This sequence comes from Sphingomonas sp. CCH5-D11, assembly GCF_001557395.1. NCBI lineage: Bacteria > Pseudomonadati > Pseudomonadota > Alphaproteobacteria > Sphingomonadales > Sphingomonadaceae > Sphingomonas > Sphingomonas sp. CCH5-D11. Next base: position 2,095 of record NZ_LSKH01000090.1, read on the forward strand.
CCGACCACGGCCTCGGTGGTGATGAGGCCATCGGCAACCACCAGCAATTGCGCCAGCGGATGCAGCCGCGCGGCCGCCTCCCCGGCGCTGCGCACGGTATCGACCGTTACGCCGCGCCACGACCACCACGATCTGCGACACGCCGGCGGCGATGAGCAGGCGCGCCTGATATTCGATCACCGTCATTCCGGCGAACGGCAGCGTGGCGGCAAGCGCGCCCATCGGCTCGTCCGCATCCCGGACGGCAAAGATCAGCCCTGCGAGCATCGCGCGCTGTTAGGGGCTGTCCGGACGCTGGGCAATCACCAAGCGGGCACCAAGCGGACACCAAGCGGGCGCCGCGATCGCGACGGGGCCGTGCGGATTTTACAGCCGCGCGACCGCCTGTCGCAAGCGCCGGATCATGGCGGGATCGCCGACCGGGCGGCGCGTCGCCTCCGTCGCCAGCGCCACGAGCCGGACGGCGCCGAAGCTGGCGGCGAGCCCCTTCAGCCGCCACGCCGCGGCGCGCCAAGCCTCCTCATCCCGAGCGCCTTCGATGGCGGCCAGCCCGCGCCGCGCGCTTTCCACGAACGCCGCGCGCAGCTCCGCAATCAGTGCCGGGTCATCCCCCACCGCGGCCGCCAATGCGGCGTGGATTGCTCCCGGATCGATCGCCATTCGCACGACGCTACGACGAAACGCTTAATCGCAAGTTGCCGCTATTTGCTTTGAGCAGGGTAATTTCATGGTACATCTCGCCCCATGACTGGGGGGCAGACGATAATCGACATCCGTACGCGCGACGCAAGCGAGATGAACGACACCAGCGCACCGGACGTGCGGGCGGAAACGGTTGAGCATCCCATCCCAGCGGAGCAGGACTATCACGCCGAGCCGCAGGCGCCACTGCCACCCGCGCGCAGCGAAACATTGGGCCCGATCGTATTGGTCGCCCTGTCGGCGGTGTGGATCGGCGTGCTGCTGTGGCTGGGCCGGGGGCAGTTCGCCACCATGGGGCCGCTGGACATCGCCCAGTTCGGCGCCGCGCTGGTCGCCGTGCCCGCGCTTGCCGGCATCGTCTGGCTGATCCTGCTGCGCACGAGCTGGGCGGAGGCGCAGCGCTTCGCGGCCACCGCCCATGCGATGCGCGAGGAAGCGGCGGCGCTGGAATGGCTGGTCTCCTCGCTCGCCGGCACGCTGGAGCAGAACCGCCAGCAACTGGCCGAGCAGGCGCGGCAGATCGGCGCCATCGGCAACGAGGCGAGCGCCCGGCTGGCGACGATCGGCCGCAATCTTTCGGAGGAGATCGACCAGGCGGACGTTCACGCCCGGTCGCTCGCCGAAGCGGCGGGACAGGCGCAGAACAGCCTGTCGGCGCTGCTGGACGCCATGCCCAAGGCGCAGGCGGATGCCGAAGCGCTGATCGGCCGGATCGAACAGGCGGGCGTGAAGGCCGGGGAACAGGCCGCGGCGCTCGAGACGCAGATCGCCGCGCTGGCGGAGCGCGGGCGCGAGGCGGAAACGGTGGCGGGCGACGCGGCGAAGTCGCTGGCCGGGCACATGACCCGCATGGAGGCCACCAGCGAAACCGCGGGCGCGCGGCTGGAAGCGGTGACGGGCGACATGTCGGCGGCGGTCGATGCGCTGCTCCAGCGCACGGCCGATGCGGTGGAGGAATCGCGCAAGGGGCTGGCCGCGCAGGCCGATACGCTCTTGGCGATGGTCAACACCAACCAGGAAGCGCTGAACAGCGCCGCGCGCGAAAGCGCCGAGGCGCTCGCCGAGCGCGTCAGCCGGATCGAAGCGGTGATCGAGCGCATCGCCGAACGGCTCGACAGCCAGCGCGCGGCGGGCGACGGGCTGGTCGGCGATCTGGAAGGCGGCATCGCCCGGGTCGAGGACCGGCTGCAGAAGCTGCACCATCAGGGGGTCGAACGATCGCAGATCCTGGCGGCGTCGATCAGCGCGCTGGGCGGATCGGCGGATGCCATGACGCAGGCGCTCGCCGCCGGCGATGCCATGGCGAACAAGGCGATCTCGACGACGGAGGCGCTGCTGATTGCGCTGGACGCGGCGGCGCGCGAGATCGACGAAACGCTGCCGGCGGCCGTGGACCGGCTCGATTCGCGCGTGGTCGCGGCCAAGCAGGTGGTCGCGGCGGCCAAGCCGGAGCTGCTCGCGCTCGTCACGGCGGCGGAAAGCACTCATTCGGCGATCGAGGCGATCGCGCAGGTGATCGCGGATCAGCGCGGCAATGTGGACATGCTGACGGGCAATCTGCTCGACACGCTGGCGACGGGCCGTGCCAAGGCGGACGCGATGGGGCAGATGGTGGACGAGGCGGCGGACCGGGCCAATCGCTTTGCCGAGGAAGCCGCGCCGCGCCTGATCGAGATGCTGCTGCGCGTGCGCGACACGGCGAGCCAGGCGGCCGAACATGCCCGCGACGTGCTGGCGCGCGTCATCCCCGAGGCGGCGGACGCGCTGGGCAAATCGGGCGCGGATGCGCTGCGCCGGGCGGTGAATGCGGGGCTCGACACCCAGATCCACCAGATCGCCAATACCGCGGAGATCGCCGTCAAGGCAGCCTCGCAAGCGGCGGACCGGCTCGACGAGCGGCTGAAGGAGATCGAATCGCTGTCGGCGACGGTGGACTCGCAGATCGAACTGGCACGCACCGCGCGCGAGGAACAGGAGCTGGAAAGCTTCGCCCGACGCGCCTCGCAGCTGATCGAGGCGCTGAACTCCGCATCGATCGACATCACCCGCAGCTTCTCGTCCGACGTCGCGGACAGCGCCTGGGCGGCCTATCTGAAAGGCGATCGCGGCGTCTTCACCCGCCGCGCGGTGCGGCTGCTGGAAGATGTCGACCAGCGCCAGATCGCCACTTTCTATGACGAGGATGCGGAGTTCCGCGACCAGGTGAACCGCTACATCCACGATTTCGAGGCGATGCTGCGCGTGATCCTGACCCAGCGCGACGGATCGCCGCTGGGCGTGACCCTGCTGTCGTCGGACATGGGCAAGCTGTACGTGGCGCTGGCGCAGGCGATCGAACGGCTGCGGTAAGCGCGGCGGGCGGCCTGTGCTCTGGGGCAGGCTGGTCCGGCAGGCAAAGTGCCGGCCGTTACACCCGATGTGCGAGCAGAACCGTGAAGCCTGAACCCTGAACCCGCGCGCCGGACCGGGATCGGGGGTGCATGCTGCCGGCGGAGTTTTGCCAGAAGCCTGACCTCCGCACGGGCGAGCCGCAATGGCTGGATCGGTCGGGGGCTCCGCCCCTCCCCACGCCCGGCGGTCAGCGGATCAATATTTGGTCATGTCGATCATGTCCGGCGTGATCCAGCCGTAGATGTAATTGGCGTAAAACAGCACGAACAACACCGTGGCGACGATCGTCACGCGCAGCGCGACCTTGCCGGGGGCGAAGTCGTGCGGCGCGCTGTCTGCCTGGCCGGCGACCCGCTCCGTCCCCGCCTCCTCGCTGGTGCGCACCCCGAAGGGGAGCACCAGGAAGACGGAAAAGGTCCAGAAGAGGATGTAGATCGCCAGCGCGGACGTCCACCTCATGGCGCGTCAGACCTCCAGCAGCAGAACGTCGACGATCGGCTTCTTGCCGGTCCAGCGGGTGGCGCAGCGGCGCACCGCGAGGCGCACCTCCTCACGCAGCCGATCGCGGTCGCGCGATCCGCCCTGCACCGCTTCCGCCGCGGCGTCCTCCGCCTCGGCGATGAAGGCGGCGCGCTCTTCCTCCACGGGGATGCCCTGCAGCCGGATCTGCGGCGCACCAGCCAGCCGACCGCGATTGGTAACGGCAACGGCCACGGAGACCTGGCCGTGAAGACCGATCCGACGACGCTCGTTGATGGTCGCCCCATCGGCGGGCAGGATCACGTCACCATCCAGCACCAGCCGCCCGACCGGCGCATGACCGATCTTTTCCGGCGCGCCGGGCGCGAGCCGCACCAGATCGCCATCCGTCTGCACGATCGTCTGCGGGATACCGCGCGACAGGCCGAAGCGGGCCTGCTCCATCAGGTGGCGCATCTCGCCATGGACCGGGACCAGCACGCGCGGGCGCAGCCAGCCATAGATCTGGGCGAGCTCCGGCCGGCCGGGGTGGCCCGACACATGGACGTGCGCCTGCTTCTCCGTGATCATCTCAACGCCGCGGCCGGCCAGGATGTTCTGGATGCGGCCAATCGCCACCTCATTGCCCGGGATCTGCTTGGACGAAAAGATCACGGTATCGCCGGCATCCAGCTTGATCGGGTGCGAGCCCTCGGCAACGCGGGACAGGGCCGCGCGGGCCTCGCCCTGACCGCCGGTCGCCACCACCAGCACCTGATTGCGCGGCAGCCGCATCGCCTCATCCGGCGTGATCGTATTCGGAAAGTTCTTCAGATAGCCGCAGGCGCGCGCGACCTTGATGATGCGATCCAGCGAGCGGCCGGCGACGCACAAGGCGCGGCCGGTCTCTTCCGCGACCTCGCCGAGCGTCTGCAGGCGCGCCGCATTGGAGGCGAAGGTGGTGACGAGCACGCGCCCGCGCGCCTTGGCGACGGCATCGGCCAGGCCGACCCGGACCTCGCTTTCGGAGCCCGATGGCTCGGCATTGAACACGTTGGTCGAATCGCACACCAGCACGTCGACGCCAGTGTCGCCGATCGCCGTCAGTTCGGCAGCGGTGGCAGGCGTGCCGATGACCGGCGCGGCATCAAGCTTCCAGTCGCCGGTGTGGAACACACGGCCAGCCGGCGTGTCGATGATCAGCGCGTTCGCTTCCGGAATGGAGTGCGACATGGGCACGAACTGGAAGTCGAACGGGCCGACCTTGAAGCGCTCGCCCGGCATGATGACGCGCAGGTCGATCCGGTCGGCAATCCGCTCCTCTTCCAGCTTGTGGCGGATGAGGCCGGCGGTGAACGGCGTGGCATAGAGCGGCACGCCGAGATCGTCGGCAAGATAGGGCAGCGCGCCGATATGATCCTCATGCCCGTGGGTGAGGACGATACCGCCAAGCTCCTCCAGCCGATCCTCGATAAAGGCCAGATCCGGCAGTACCAGATCGATGCCGGGATATTGATGGTCGGCGAAGGTGACGCCGCAATCCACCATCACCCAACGGCCGCGGCAGCCATAGAGGTTCACGTTCATCCCGATCTCGCCGGAGCCGCCAAGGGCGCAGAAGAGAAGTTCGTCTTTCTTGGGAATCGTAGTTGTCCTTAGTCGTCGCCGCCGACGCGAGACGGCGGGGAAGGCGCAGGTGCGCCCTGATGTTCATGGCTTCAGTGTCTGGGGGAAGCCCCTGCCCCAATCTCTTGCGTCATCCCGGACTTGATCCGGGATCCATCCCTCCACGAGCGCTGTGGGCTCAAGCAGAGCGAAACGCTCGCGGCGCCTTGGATCCCGGCGCCAGGCCGGGATGACGTTGGTTCTTCAACCGAAATCTCACCGACCGATATGGGCGCGTTCCCACATGATCGCCAGCCCCTGGATCGTGAGATCCGGCTCGATCGCGTCGAACACGTCGGTATGCTGCTCGAACAGGGTTGCGAGGCCGCCGGTGGCGACAACCTTCGCCGGGCGGCCGATTTCCGCCTTCATCCGCGAGACCAGCCCTTCGATCATCGCGATATAGCCCCAATAGATGCCGATGTTCATCTGATCGACGGTGTTGCGGCCGATCACGCCGACATTCGCCTTGGGCGCCTCGATCGCGATGCGCGGCAGCTTGGCGGCGGCGTTCACCAGCGCATCCAGCGACAGGTTGATGCCGGGCGCGATGATCCCGCCCTTGTAGGCGCCGTTGAAGTCCGACACATCAAGCGTGGTCGCGGTGCCGAAATCGATCACGATCAGGTCGCCGGCGTGAATGGCATGGGCAGCGATGGTGTTGACCGCGCGATCGGCGCCGAGGCTCTGCGGCTCGTCCACGTCGAGCGCGACGCCCCATTCGACGGGCGGGCGACCGGCGATCAGCGCCTCATGCCCGAAATACTTGCTGGAGAGCACTTCGAGGTTGTGCAGCGCGCGCGGCACGACGGTGGAGATGATCACGCCCTCCACATCGCTGCGCTGATATCCCTCCAGCGTCAGCAGCTGGCTGAGCCACACGGCATATTCGTCGGCGGTGCGGCGCGCATCCGTGGCGATGCGCCAGCGGGTCTTGATCTCGCGCCCGCCTTCCTTGCCCATGGCCACCAGCGCAAAGACGACGTTCGTGTTCCCCGCATCAATCGCAAGCAGCATTGACCCCTCCCTCATACCAGGAACACATCGCCGGCATGGATGACATGCACATGCCCATCCGCCAAGCGCAGCCGTAGCGCGCCGTCCGCCGCAAGGCCATCATAAGCGCCGGTGATCGTGCTGCCGTCGGCCAGATTGGCATTGAGCCGCGTCCCGAGCGCATGGGCCTGCGCCTGCCAGCGGGCAACGACGGGCGCGAGCCCCTCCGTGCGCCAGATCCACAGCCAGCGGGCGAACTCCACCGTCAAATGCTCGTACAGTTCGGCCGCCGAGTGGATCCAGAGGCGGCCGGCCAGGCTGGCCGTCTCGCGCCCCTCGATCGAAGGATGGGTGGTGAGATTGACCCCGAAGCCCGCGACGATCGCATCGCCGCTGCGTTCCAGCAGGATCCCGGCGAGCTTGGCGCCGTCCAGCAGCAGATCATTGGGCCATTTGATCGTCACTGCCGGACAGCCCAGCGCGGTGACGGTTTCGGCCAGCGCGACGGCGCAGACCAGCGCGAGCGAGGCCGGAGATGGATCCCCCGGGCGGACCCGCACCAGCGTGCTGGCGTAGAG
>NZ_LSKH01000091.1:0-9718 GCF_001557395.1 Sphingomonas sp. CCH5-D11
GGTCCGGCACGAACCGCGCGAGCCTGTGGCTCGCTCCACCCCTTTCCCAACCTTCGCTAGGCGGCTGCGCCGCCAAGCTGCGATATCCCTCTCCCCTGTCCAGGGGCGAGGGCGGGAGATTGAAATGGCACGCGTCGCATTCATCGGTCTGGGCAATATGGGCGGGGGCATGGCGGCGAACCTCGCCAAGGCGGGGCATGACGTGCGCGCCTTTGACCTCAGCCCCGAGGCGCTCGAACGCGCGAAAAAGGCTGGATGCCTGCCAGTGGCCAGCGCCGCCGAGGCGGTGGATGGCGCCGAGGCGATCGTGACCATGCTGCCCGCCGGCGCGCATGTCGCTTCGACCTATGCAGAGGCGGTCTTCCCCAATGCGGCGCCGTCGGCGATCCTGATCGACTGTTCCACCATCGACGTCGCCACCGCGCGGCAACTGGCGCAGGATGCGGCCGCCAAGGGGCTGGAGGCGGTCGACGCGCCAGTTTCCGGCGGGATTGCGGCGGCAAACAGCGGGGCACTGACCTTCATGGTCGGCGGCACCGAAACAGGGTTCGCGCTGGCGCAGCCGTATCTCGACGCCATGGGCAAGGCGGTGATCCATGCCGGCACCAGCGGCGCGGGGCAGGCGGTGAAGATGTGCAACAACCTGATCCTCGGTGCGACGATGATCGCGACCTGCGAAGGGCTCGCGCTGGCGGAGAAGCTCGGTCTCGACCTCCAGGTGTTCTACGATATTGCCAGCAAGGCTACCGCGCAGAGCTGGTCGCTCAACACCTATTGTCCCGTTCCCGGTGTCGGCCCGGAAAGCCCGGCCGACCGCGATTATGAAGGCGGTTTCGCGACGGCATTGATGTTGAAGGACCTGCGACTGGCCATGGCGGCCGCGCATGAGGCCGGTGCGGATATCCCGATGGCGACCCGCGCCACCGAATTATACGATGCCTTCAACGATGCCGGCCATGGCGCCACCGACTTTTCCGGCATCATCAAGCGGTTTCAGGGCACGGCATGAGCGTCGCGTTTCGCCGTGACAGCGACGAGGAGCATCTCGAGCCCCGCTTCGAGTTGCCGCTGCCGTCCGGACCCAATCTGGTCACCCAGCGCGGGCTCGCCCTCATCGCAGAGCGGATCGCCGCGCTCGAGGCCGAGCAGGCGCATGCCGAGGAGCCGCGCGGCGAGGAGATCGCACGAGAGCTGCGCTACTGGAACACGCGCCGGATCACCGCCATTCTGGCGCCACCGCCGCCGGCAGACGAAGTGGCGTTCGGCTCGCGCGTCCGCTTTCGCCTGAACGGTGCGGAACGGGAAATCGCCATCGTCGGCGATGATGAGGCCGATCCGGCCCGCGGACTGATCGCCTTTTCGGCGCCGCTGCCGCGCGCGATGATGGGCGCAGCGGAAGGCGAGTTGGTGGCGTTCAACGGCCGCGCCGACGCGATCGAAATCCTCGGCGTCACGTCGATCTGAAAAGGCGCTGGTGTCGATCGGCCTCCAGCGGCCGCTCCCTGAACGTCACCTGCGCCAGCCGCCACGCGCTCTCCCGGCCGCAAGGCCAAAGCTCCTCGCGCGAGGGCAGGGGGCTGGGCGGCGCGACGCCGTGTACCTCGACATGGATCAGGCGTCCGGCCTCTCGCATCAGGATCGCAGCACCAGGGAAACGGCGATCGAGCGCGGCGTGGAGGGCGGTCGCTTCTGCCGAGACCTCGGGCTTCTTCAGCGCGCGCGGCGCCCCGTCGATCAGCTCCGCGGCGGCGGATCGCATCGCCTTCCAGCCATCGTTGATGATGTCCAGAGAGATCAGTCCCGCCGCCACGGCATCCGCCCACCACCAGCCGAGCCCAAGGCCAATCACTCCGGCGATCCCGGCCGCGCCGGTAAGCCAGTTGGCCTTGTTCATCATCGCATTGGTGTACAGCAGCTTGTCGTTCAGCGTTCGCGCCAGCGGCAGCAGCTTCACGCCGATCACCACCGGCGGGATCAGGGCGTAGAATTGCGCGGCCAGCATCAGCCAGCCAAGCCAGACGTCACGCCCGAACAGGCTGATCGAGCCCACCGTTGCATGCTCACCGGCGAACAGCGTCATCCCGGCGTTGATCAGCAGCAAGGCCCCCACCGCCGCCAGGGCCACGGCAGCGACGAAGAACCCCAGGCCGTTCGCGCGCGCAAAGCCGAAGGGAAAGCGTGCGCTCCTGGGCCGTTGCTCCAGTCGCGCGGCCACTAGGAACGCGATCGGGGGCACGAAGCCCAGCATGTCCTCGATCCAGGCCGTCTTCATCGTCTGGCTCTGCCCAAGCACTAGTCCCATCACGATGACGACCGTGGTGAACCAGCCGAGCTGATACCAGCTGAGCCGCTTGGCCCGGCGTAGCGCCTCCGCAGGCGTGCCGGCGGCGCTCAAGGTTGCTCCCCGGAGACACGCCGGCTCGCGCCCTCGACCTGCATGATCCAGCGGTTCTCGCCGTTCTTCATCAGCGCGCGCCATTCCACGCGTTCCTTGCCCTCTCCGATGTGGGTCAGCGCTGGCCCCGGTGCGACCAGCGTCTTCCACGGTGATCTTTTCGCCATGGGTGCGATGATCAGGTCCAGTCGGCCCGCGTCCAGATCGACGATCAGCGGCTCCAGCGCGCCCTGGCGTACGATTGGGCGTGCTGCATTTTGTTGCGCCAATGCTGCAACCAGCCTCTGCGCCTCCGGCGCCAGTTTCGGATCGGTGATCCCGATCCTCAAAGTGCGGCTTTGCTGAATACGCTCGCTGCTATGTTCGGGATCGCGCGGCAACGCATCACACGCGCCGAGTATAAGGAGCAGAAGGCCGGCGATCCGTATGGTCATTTCGGGGGCTAAACGTCTCCACCCATTCCGCCGTTCCAAGGGCACAAAGCGGGTGATCTCGCGTTCTGCCGACCATCAGCCATAAACGGAGACATAGGCGTGAGCATCTTCGGCGCGATCAAAAAAGCCATCTTCGGCGACAAGGGCCCGCTAGGTGGCCAGTTCTCCGGCAAGTCCGCCCCCCAGGCGGCGCCTGCTCCCACCGCGACGCCAAAGGCGCCGCCGCCATCGGCACCCGCGGGACAGCCGGCACCCACGACGCCTGCGCAGGCGGCACCGGCAGCAGCACCGGTCGACGTGGAAAAGGTCTTGGCTGATCTTGCCGCGAAGAAGGGCGGTCCGGCCCTGAACTGGCGTACGTCGATCGTGGACCTGATGAAGCTGCTGGATATCGAGTCCAGCCTGTCCAATCGAAAGGAGCTCGCCACCGAGCTCGGCTATACCGGCGAGAAGGACGGCTCGGCGGAAATGAACATCTGGCTGCACAAGGCGGTGATGCGCGAGCTGGAAAAGAACGGCGGTATCGTTCCCGCCGGCCTGAAGGACTAGGCCGCCGCGCTGCCTCCCGCCGCCGGTGTCGGGTGGCGGGAGGGCAATGGTAGCTTCCGCATGCGGTCGCCGCTATCCGGCTGCGGATGGATGCACCCAATCGATTGCGGCTGGACGGGGCCGCCCTCGTCGAGAACTGGCGGGCACTCGCCCGGATGAGCGGCGCGGCCGCTTGCGGCGCCGCTGTGAAGGCGGATGGTTATGGCCTTGGCGCGGCAGAAGTCGTCGCCCGGCTTGAGCAGGCGGGATGTCGCGATTTCTTCGTCGCCACCTGGGCAGAAGCTGCCGCACTCGCCCGGAAAGATCTCTCGATCTCGGTTTTGCATGGCCTCCGCGCTGCCGATCTGCCGGTCGCGGGCCAGCTTCCCGCCCGCCCCGTGCTGAACACGGTCGCTCAGGTACAGCGCTGGCGCGAGAGCGGCGCAGGACCGTGCGACATCATGGTGGATACCGGGATGAACCGGCTCGGCGTCTCGCCGGATGACATCGCCACCGGTCTGCTGGACGGGCTGCCCGTCGAAACGCTGATGAGCCATTTGGCGTCGGCGGAAGAGCAGGACGCGCCGATCAACCACCATCAGCGGGCCGCGCTTGACGCCATTGCCGTCCGCTCCGGCGCACGCCGGATCAGCTTGGCGAACTCCGCGGGGATCGCCCTCGGCAGCGACTATGCGTTCGATCTCACGCGCCCCGGAGTCGCGCTCTACGGCGGCGTGCCCTCCGCCGGATTGGCCGGCGTGATCCGCCCGGTGGTCACGATCGAGGCAGAAGTGCTGCAACGCCGCGCGGTGCCGACCGGTGGACGCGTCGGCTACAATCTTACCTGGACCGCGGAGCGGGACAGCATCGTTGCCGTCGTGAATCTTGGCTATGCCGATGGCTATCGACGCGCCTTTTCGGGCCGGGGGCTTGCCTATGTGGGGGAAACGGCCGTTCCCGTCATCGGCCGCGTCTCCATGGATCTCACCGCGATGGACGTGACCGGTCTGGACGTTGGGGAAGGCGACTGGATCGCCTTCGATTCGGATCTGCCACATGCGTCGGCAGCGTCCGGCGTGTCGCAATACGAGCTGCTGACCGGTCTGGGCCGCCGTTTCGACCGGATCTGGGTCTGATCAGGGTATGGCCGCCAGCCAATCGCGCAGCGGTTCCCACAGCTGTTCCTTTGCGCGGCTTCCGACGACCATCCCGACATGGCCAGCACCCAGATCGCGGCGATCGGGAAGGCCGATCGCCGTCGCAGCCGGGACGATCCGATCGCCCAGGGAGACGAACTCGACCGCCGGGCAGGTCAGATCAGCCGGATCGATCAGCCTCCCCGCCACGCGCCACGCGCGCGTGCCAGGCGCATCGGCCAGCAGAAGCTGCTCGAACAATTCTGCACCCGCGGCATAGGTCAGGGGCGCGCCGCTGTTCGCCCAATCCTCCATGGCGATGAACATGGCTGCAGCCTCCGGAGCCATGGTGGCGAAGCTTTCGAACTTCGCGACCGTTCGGGCGGGGTCCAGCCGCCAGAAGCCGGTTTGCAGCACTTCCATCGGCACCAAACCGAGTTGCTCGCATCCCGTGCGGGCCGCTTCCCAGAGTGAGCCGATGTCGTCCCGCGCTTCGCCATAGCCCCGGAAGTGCCAAGGCGCGGCGATCGCCGCCACGCCGGCGCAATCGCCGGCGATCGCGGCAGCGATGCTCATCGTTCCGCCCAGGCAATAGCCGACCAGCACCGGCGGTTCGTCGAACTGTTGCATCGCCGGGATCAGCACGCGCTCGATGTGACCGTTGATGCTCAGGTCGCCGTCTCCGGGCGTCGGCTCTCCCCAGTCGAGCAACCACGCATGAAAGCCCTGCTCGGCGATCCACCGCATCAGCGATCGGCCAGGCATCAGGTCAAGGATGAACGGCGGGTTGATCAGCGATGGGATGAACAGCACGGGCCGTCCCCGGCCACCATAGTCGCGCAGCCGCGCGTGGCCCAGGCGACGTACCGCTTTTGCCATACGCCGTTTGGTCCGCGGCGCTTCCTGATAGCGGCGCAATCCCGCCAGGGCCGTGACCATTCTGGATGGCGATGCTGCAGTTTCGTTGCGCAGCATGTTCAGGAACAGGGGGAGTGGCCTTGGGCCGTGTTGCGGTGCCATAACAGATGCTGTAGCGCAGTAAGACGTCATGAGCGGGGCATCGCGATGAAAAAACAGCACAGCGGAGAGGGCGCGATCATCATCAAGAAATACGCCAATCGCCGTCTCTACAATACCGAAAGTTCGTCATACATCACCCTCGAACATCTCGCCGCGATGACTCGCGAGGGGCGGGAGTTCAAGGTTGTCGATGCCAAGACCGACGAAGACATCACGCATAATATCCTTACGCAGATCATCATGGAAGAGGAGGGGCGGGGGGAACAACCTATGCTGCCGGTCAACTTCCTGCGGCAATTGATCGCAATGTATGGTGATTCGATGCAGGCGATGGTGCCTGGCTATCTGGAAGCGTCGATGGACAGCTTCCGTCGCAATCAGGCGCAGTTTAAATCTGCGGTCGAAGGGGCCTTCGCCGGTTCGCCCTTCGCGGAGATGGCGAAGCGCAACATGGCCATGTTCGAAGCGGCCACCAGCGCCTTCAAGCCGGCAACGCCGCCGCCCGCCGCCAGCAAGGACGATGAGATCGCGGCGCTGAAGGCGGAACTGGCCAGTCTGCAGGACAAGGTGAACAAGCTCGCCGGCTGAACGTCCGGGTTTTCGAAGAGCGCGCCGGATCTTGCCCGCGCGCGCCTTCGATCCTCGCCGGGATCAGGCGTGGGCGGCGGCCAGCGGACGCTCGTCGCCGCGCAGGGTCAACACCTCCACCCCGTCGCTCGTCACGGCCACCGTATGTTCGAACTGGGCCGAAAGCTTCCGGTCGTTCGTCACCACCGTCCAGCCATCATCCTCGGTTGAAACCTTGCCGCTTCCCTGATTGATCATCGGCTCGATGGTAAAGGTCATGCCCTCGCGCAGCACCGTTCCCGTGCCCGGCCGCCCAAAGTTCAGCACCTGCGGGTCTTCGTGCATCTCGCGGCCGATGCCATGGCCGCAGAACTCCCGCACGACGGAATAGCCGTTCTTCTTGGCATGGCGCTCAATGGCGGCGCCGATATCGCCCAGCCGTGCGCCCGGCCGAACCTGCCGAATGCCCTTCCACATCGCTTCTTGCGCCACGCGGACCAGCCGGCGCGCGGCGGGCGGCGGGTTGCCCACCAGATAGGTCTTGCTGGAATCGGCAATGAAGCCGTTCTTCTCCAGCGTGATGTCCAGATTGATGATGTCCCCGTCGCGGATGATCTCGTCCGCATCGGGGACGCCATGGCACACCACATGGTTGATCGAGCAGTTCAGGACATAGGCAAAGCCATATTGCCCCTTGCTGGCCGGCCGCGCGCCCAGATCCATGGTGATGAACCGCTCGACCAGGTCGTTGACGGCAAGCGTCGACATTCCCGCGAGCTGCTGCCCGTCGAGCATCTCGAACACGGACGCCAGCAACCTGCCGGATTCGCGCATCAGGGCGAGTTCTTCGGTTGTCTTCACCATGGCCTTCAGCCTCTTACTTCGCCTTTACGAACTTCAGCGTGAAGCGGTCGCTTTCGCCGATTGCTGCATATTTGCTGCGGTCCACGTCCTTCAGGCGGAAGGTCGGCGGCAGCGTCCACACGCCCTCAGGATGATCGTGGGTGTCCTTGGCATTGGCGTTCACTTCGCTTTCGCCCGCCAGCTTGAACCCGGCCGCCTCCGCCAGTCGCACCACCGTTGACCGTTTGATGTAGCCGCTCTTCTTCTCGAGCGCCGTGTCCATCGCTTCCGGCAGGCGATGATCCACCACGCCCAGCGTGCCGCCGGGCTTCAGCATTGCATGAAAGGCGGCGAAGGCGCGTCCGGCAACCGCCGGATCGTCGTTCATCAGCAGATTGTGGACATTGCGAAACGTCAGCACCACGTCCGCGCTGCCGGCCGGAACCGTGCTCGTCCCGCTCGCCCCGTCGATGGTCGCCACGGTGGTCGTGCCGAACCATGCCTGCTTGTCCGCCAGCATCTTTTCCGTGCCGGCCACGCCGCGCGCATTCACCAGCGCGACATAGCGTCCTTTGCCCTTCACCAGCGGCGCGAGAATTTCGGTGTACCAGCCGCCGCCCGGGCTGAACTCCACCACGGTGTCCGTCGGCTTCACACCGAAAAACGCCAGCGTTTCTGCGGGATGACGAAAATCGTCGCGCTGGCGGTTGACGTCGCTGCGCTGAGCGCTCTGCACCGCGGTCCTGATTTCGGGAGAAGCCTGCACCTGCTGGTGCGATTCATGCTGGGCGGTCGCTGCCGTCGCGGTCGCGAGCAACAAGGTCGCAATGCCGATCGTGCGCATTATCTCTCTCCCTCGAACAGGTTCATGGCGTCGGGTTTGGAGGCAGAAGAATGGCAACGCAAGCGGTGCTGCTCGGGGCGGCAGCATCCTGCGGGGTGGCCGCAGCGGGAGCGGCCTGGCGCGACAGCCGGCGCACCCGGCGGCACGATCCCGACGCCGTCGGGTTGATCGATTGGCGAACCGTCCAGTTGGCCGCGATCGCGGCGGCGTTGATCCTCGGCGCGCTCGCCATCCGGGCGTGAAACTGGCTCCGTTTCGAATGCTTTAGCCGACCCACTCTGGCCGCTTCAGCTATTGTTGGCGGCAGGAAAGGCAGGCGGGGGCGGCGATGTTGGGGCTGGTGTCACGGGCCATCGAACGTGCGCGGATCTGGCGCTGGCAGCGGGATCCGTTCGGAAGCCTTGCGCTGCGACAATGGTTTCGGGATCGCCACCGCATTGACGTCGGTCTCTACAGCTATGGCTGCTTTGACCAGTGGCGCATGCCGGGGCCGCTGATC
The DNA here is from genome assembly GCF_001557395.1 of Sphingomonas sp. CCH5-D11. Taxonomy (NCBI): domain Bacteria; kingdom Pseudomonadati; phylum Pseudomonadota; class Alphaproteobacteria; order Sphingomonadales; family Sphingomonadaceae; genus Sphingomonas; species Sphingomonas sp. CCH5-D11. The sequence goes on from NZ_LSKH01000091.1 coordinate 8,267, forward strand.
GTCGGCCGATATTGCTCCATCGCCAAAACGGCGCGATCCGCGCCGATCAATCATCCGGTGGAGGCGATCACCACCCATCCGGCCCTGTACGAACGCAAGTTCGGGGTGGTGGATGCCGACATCCATTATGATGATCCGCAGGTCATCGAGGATGATGTCTGGATCGGGCACCACGCCATCATCCTTCCGGGGTGTCGCCGGATCGGGCGCGGAAGCATTATCGGTGCCGGGGCGATCGTGACCCGTGACGTGCCGCGCTACGCCGTGGTGGCCGGCAATCCCGCGCGAGTCCTGCGCGAACGCTTTCCCCGCGACGTGCAGGCCGCCCTTGAACAAAGCCGCTGGTGGGAACTCGACCTCGCCGGCCTTCGCGCGCTCGTTCGGGACAATCCCGCGCTCGCCTTTCACCCCACCACTGGACTGCTGCGCCAATGGCGCGGCCTTGCCGCGGCGGCATGACGATCATGGTCGACGTCAGCATCATCATTCCGCACTTCAGCGATCTTGCCGGGTTGGATCGCTGCCTCGCGGCCCTCGCGGCGCAGACGGTGCCGGGCAGCCGGTACGAGATCGTGGTGGGCGACAATCTCAGCCCCTGCGGCGGCGCCATGGTGCGTAGCGCGATTGCTGGGCGGGCACGGCTGGTGTTCGCCACCGACAAGGGCGCCGGCCCAGCGCGCAATGCGGCGGCGGCCGTCGCACGCGGGCGCATCCTTGCCTTCACGGACGCGGATTGCGTGCCCGACCCGGGCTGGCTGGCCGCGGGCCTTGCCCGTCTTGACGATCATGACGTGGTTGGGGGCGCGATGACCCTCCTCTTCACGCCGGGCACGAAGTCCGGCGCGGAGGCCTATGAGGCGGTCTTCGCCTTTAACAATCGCCGCTATGTGGAACGGGAGGGGTTTTCCGTCACGGCGAACCTCTTCTGCCGGCGCGACGTGTATCTCGCAACCGGGCCGTTCCGCGTGGGCATGTCCGAAGATCGCGATTGGTGCCTGCGTGCACGCGCCCTCGGCTATCGTCTCGGCTATGCTCAGGATGCGGTGGTCGCGCACCCGGCGCGGACTGACTGGCGCTCCTTGCTGGTGAAATGGCGGCGCCTCAATGCGGAACTGCACGCCAATATGATGATGAGTCCCGCAGGCCGTCTTCGCTGGTTGGCAGCGACGGCGGCGATGCCGCTCTCCATCCTGGTTCACCTGCCACGGATCATCGCCAGCCCCGCGCTCGCCAATGCCCGTGAGCGCCGCCGTGGTGCGGCAACGCTGGCCCGCCTTCGTCTTTGGCGCTTTGCCGACGGGCTGCTGCGTTTGGTGGGGGCGAACGCTTGACCAGCCTTGCGGTGTGCATCGTCTCGTTCCGCGATCCCGCGCTGATCGCCCATTGCCTCGATGCCGTGGCCCAATCCACCTTTGAAGCCTTTGAGGTCGTCATCTGCGAAAACGGCGGGCC
>NZ_LSKH01000092.1:0-697 GCF_001557395.1 Sphingomonas sp. CCH5-D11
TGCTTCGCTTACGGCGGGTGGCACGGCCGGCGCGGGGGAGGCAGATACATCCGCTCCGGCAGCGGCCAGCAACGGCAGCAGGATCAGCATCATTCGGTATCGATCTCCTCTCGCAGGACCGCCAGGAACTCGCTTGCCAGCGCCGATGGCGGCCGGTCCAGCAGATGAATGGCGTGCACGTCGAACGTCAGCGAAGGCTTCAGCGGCCGTACGGCGAGTCCGGGCGCAAGCCACGCCTCCGCCGTGAAACTGTCCACCACCGTGATGCCCACCCCTGCGCGCACCAGCGCTGCGGCGATGTAGAAGGTCCGCGCGACCACCGCCTCGTCCACTGCGATGCCCAGCCGATCCAGCTCATCCGTCAACAGCGTGCCGATCGGCCCGCTGCCCGCCAGCGAGATGAAGCGACGATTGCTCAGCTCCGACAGATCCACCCGCGCCGGCGCGTCAGGCATCTCAGCCTCGCGATACAGGACGACGAGTTCCCCCTCGCCAAGCCAGGTGTTGCTCAGCGCGGCGCCATGCGGCGGTTCGCTCGCAATGGCGATGTCCGTCTCGCGCTCGTAGAGCTTGCGGAGCAGATCGTCGTGGTGAACGGTCTGAAGATCGAAGTGAACGTCGGGATGACGCTCGAGAAAGCGCGACACTGCCGCAGGCAGGGCACCCAGGGCCAGGCTCGGCAAGGCGGAAATACGCA
>NZ_LSKH01000093.1:0-22767 GCF_001557395.1 Sphingomonas sp. CCH5-D11
GCGAATATCAGGTGATGCGCCACGTGATGAACCTGGAAACGGTGAACACCTATGAGGGTGCGCACGACGTCCACGCGCTGATCCTCGGGCGCGCCATCACCGGGATTGCGGCGTTTTGACCGACGCTCATCCCTCCTCATCAGGGGAGGGGCGTCATCCTCTCGCCGGCATCAAGGTCGTCGAGCTTGCCCGTATCCTCGCAGGTCCTTGGGCGGGGCAGATCCTTGCCGATCTCGGTGCCGAGGTCATCAAGGTGCAGAGCCCAGGGGGTGACGACACGCGCACCTGGGGCCCGCCTTTTGTGGAGCATGACGGCGACCAGGCGGCCGCTTATTATCACGCGTGCAACCGCGGCAAGACGAGCATCGTCGCGAACTTCACCAATCCCGAAGACGTGGCGCGGGTGAAGGCGCTGATCGCCGACGCCGACGTGGTGATCGAAAACTTCAAGGTGGGCGGGCTCGCCAAATACGGGCTCGATTATGCGAGCCTCGCCGTCGATCACCCGCGGCTGGTCTATTGCTCGATCACCGGCTTCGGCCAGACCGGGCCGTACGCCCATCGCGCCGGCTATGATTTCATCATCCAGGGGCTGGGCGGGATCATGTCGCTGACCGGAGAGCCAGACGGCGCACCGCAGAAGATTGGCGTCGCCTTTGCCGACATCATGACCGGGCTCTACGCCACCATCGGCATTCAGGCCGCGCTGATGATGCGGGCGCGAACGGGCAGGGGGCAGCAGGTCGATTGCGCGCTTCTCGACACGATGGTGGGGGTGCTCGCCAATCAGGCGGCGAACTATTTCGCGAGCGGCGAGAACCCCGCGCGGATGGGCAATGCCCATGCCAATGTCAGCCCCTATGCCGTGTTCCCGACAAGCGACGGCTGGTTCATCCTCGCGGTGGGCAATGACGCGCAATACCACCGCTTTGCCGCGATTGTCGGGATCGGCCCGGATCCGCGCTGGGACACCAACGCCGGCCGCATCGCGCATCGCGCGCCCTTGTTCGCGTTGATCGAGGAACGCTGTCGCACGTTCGCACGTGACGATCTTCTGGCAAAGCTGGAAGCGGCGGGGGTGCCGGCCGGGCCGATCAACACGGTGGAGCAGGCATTGACCGATCCACAGGTCGTGGCACGCGGGATGGTGCTGCCGGCGAACGAGGCGAGGCCGATCGCTGGCTTGCGGACGCCGATCCGATTTTCTGATGCCGAACTGTCGTTGAGCAAAGGCGCGCCGGCTCTCCGGAGCGACTAGCCACTTTCGTTTTGTCGTCCCGGGAAGGCCTGGATCCATAACCGCCGGCTTGGGAAGGAATTCGCAAGGTCGGCGCTTCAGCATTTCGGGTCCGCGTGGAGACGAGGAAAGCAAGCGTCGCCCAGCATAACTTTTGTTGTGCTCGCGCCGCCGCCGCGATACCCCTCCCGCAAATCTAGTCAGGAGAGAGCATCCGTGAGCACGCCACCCCTCGCCGGCATCCGTATCGTTGAATTCGCCGGCATCGGCCCGGGCCCGTTCGCCGGCATGATGCTGGCCGATCACGGGGCGGAGGTGATCCGAATCGATCGGCCCGGAAAGACGCAGGGCAATGGCGTGGCGGAAAAGGACCCCTTGCTGCGCAGTCGCAAGTCGGTCGGCATGGATCTGAAGGACCCGAACGCCATCGCAGCGGTGCGCAAGATCGTGAAGGGCGCTGACGCGATCATCGAGGGGTTCCGCCCCGGTGTGATGGAGCGGCTGGGGCTCGGCCCGGATGTGCTGCTCGCCGACAATCCCAAGCTCGTCTACGGCCGCATGACCGGCTGGGGCCAGTATGGCCCGATGGCGCCAGAGCCTGGCCACGACATCAACTATATCGCCATTTCCGGGGCGCTTCATGCGTTCGGGCGCAAGGGTGAGAAGCCGACCCCGCCGATCAACATGGTTGGCGACTTCGGCGGTGGCGGCATGTTCCTGGCCTATGGCATGCTCGCGGCGCTGCTCCATGCCGCGCGCACTGGCGAGGGCCAGGTGGTCGATGCAGCGATGACCGATGGCTCTGCGGTCCTGATGACCATGATGTGGGGCTTCCGCGGAATGGGCCGCTGGAGCGACGAGCGGGGCACGAACCTGCTCGATACTGCCGCGCATTTCTACGACACCTATGAGACGGGCGATGGCAAGTTCATCTCGCTCGGCGCGATCGAGCCGCAATTCTATGCCGAGTTCCGCCAGGTGATGGGCCTGTCGGACGACAAATGGGCGGCACAGATGGATCAGCGCCAATGGCCGGCGTTGAAGGAGGAACTGACCGGGCTGTTCAAGAGCAAGTCGCGTGACGAGTGGGTTGCCGCGTTCAAGGGGCATGACGTGTGCTTCGCGCCGGTGCTCGGCTTCGACGAGGCTTATGACGATGCGCACAACAAGGCGCGCGGCACCTTTGTCGAGGCGGGGGGGATCAAGCAGCCAGCACCCGCGCCGCGCTACTCGAAGAGCGGTACCGTGGCCCCGTCGCTCGGCGCCGATCGGCAGGATGCGGCGGTGCTGCGCGACCTCGGCTTCGATGATGCGGAGGTCGCCGCGCTCGGCTATTGAGCCGGGATGCCAAGACTTACCGTGAACAACGAGGCGATCGAATATCGCCTCGACCCGGCCACGCCGCTGCTATGGGCGCTGCGCGACGCGTCCAACCTGACGGGCGCGAAATATGGCTGTGGCACGGGAAGCTGCGGGGCGTGCACCGTCGATATCGACGGGCGCGCCGTCCGCTCCTGCCGGGTGACGCTGTCCCAGGTGGAGGGCAGCTTCGTCACCACCGTGGAAGGATTGTCGCGCGATCGGGCGCATCCGGTGCAGGCCGCGCTGCTCGCCGGCAATGTCGTGCAATGCGGCTTTTGCATTCCGGGAATCGTCATGGCCGCGGCGGTGCTGATCAAGAATGATCGCGATCCGTCCGAGGCCAAGATTCGCCAGACCATCACCAATATATGTCGCTGCGGCATCTATCCGCGTCTGGTGGAGGCCATTCAGCGTGCGGCGCGGGCCGCTCGCGGCGACGAAACGCTGCCCGCCACCACCCGGCCGGGCATTGACCCGGCCGAGGCGGCGCGCAGCATTCCCGCGCTTAGTCCTCGCTGATCCGGCTGGTCGTGCGCGTGTCGCGCATACGGACATAGACGATCAGAGAAACGGCGATCATCGCACTGACATACCAGTAGAACCCGCGCTCCCACCCGGCATCTTTGAACGACAGGGCGACATATTCCGCCGTGCCACCGAAGAGCGTGTTCGCCAGCGCATAGGGCAACGCGACGCCAAGCGCGCGGATGTTGGCGGGGAAAAGCTCCGCCTTTACCACCGCATTGATCGAGGTATAGCCGGTCACGATCACCAGCGCCGCCATGACCAACAACCCCGCGATCAATGGGCTGCGCACCGTCTCCAGCGTCGTGAAGATTGGATAGGTGGCGAGCACGCCCAGAATTCCAAAGCCGACCATCAGCGGCTTTCTTCCGATACGATCGCTAAGTCCACCGGCAAGTGGTTGCAAACACATGAAAAGAAACAGCGTTGCGGCGTTGATTTGGCTCGCCGTTTCCCGGTCGAAGCCGCTGGTGTTGACCAGGAACTTCTGCATGTAGATCGAATAGGCATAGAAGGCGAGCGTGCCGCCGGCGGTCAGCAACATGACGGTTGCCGTTTCGCGCGGGTGTTGAGTGACGAGCGTCCAGAAGCCGGATTTCGGTCCGTCCGCGCGCTTGAAGCTTTCCGTTTCGGCAAGGCCGCGACGGATGCGGAAGACGACGATCGCCAGTACGCCGCCGATCGCGAACGGGATGCGCCAGCCCCAGGCGTCCAGCGCTGCCTCGCTCATGGTGGATTGCAGCACGAGCAGCACTAGGAGCGCGGTCAGCTGACCGGCGATCAAGGTAACATATTGAAAGCTCGAAAAGAAACCGCGTCGATCGCGACCGGCCATCTCCGACAGATATGTCGCGCTGGCGCCATATTCCCCGCCGACCGACAGCCCCTGCATCAGCCGCGCGAACACAAGCAGGGCGGGGGCGAGGACGCCGATTGTCTCATACCCCGGTGTCACGGCGATCAGGAAGGAGCCAGCGCACATCAGCGTAACCGAGAGCGTCAGCCCGGCCTTTCGCCCCCGCCGATCGGCGTAGATCCCCATGATCCAGGCGCCGATCGGTCGCATGACGAACCCAACGGCGAACACCGCCGCGGCGCTCAGCAATTGCGCGGTGCGATCCTCCGCTCGGAAGAAGTGCGGGGCGAAGTATAGCGTGAAGGCAGAATAGGCATACCAATCGTACCATTCCACCAGGTTGCCGGTGGAGCCTCCGATAATCGATTTCAGTCGTGGGTTCATGCTGCCATCATTCTTCACCTGAGCGATGATCCACGCTGGCGTGGTCGATCCTGGGCTTAGCCACAGGAACGGCATGGCGAAAAGGGGTTGATGCGCGGCGCGGCTCGCCTGAAGGAGTTTGATGATAAAGGGAGAGGGGCCATCGAAAGCCTGTTGATCGCCAACCGCGGCGAAATCGCGATCCGGATCGCAAGGGCAGCGTCGGCAATCGGGTTGAGAACCGTTGCGGTTTTTTCCGAGGATGACCAGGCCGCGCCCCATGTTTCGGCAGCTGATTGCGCGATTGCGCTCACCGGTGAGGGCGCGCCGGCCTATCTCTCGATCGAGGGGATCATAGCCGCCGCCCGAGCGGAGGCGTGTACGGCGATACACCCTGGCTATGGCTTCCTCAGCGAAAACGCCGGACTGGCGCAGGCTTGCAGCGAAGCGGGGCTCAGGTTCGTCGGGCCGAATGCGGATTTGTTGAAGCTGTTCGGCGACAAGGCAGCGGCCAAGCGCCACGCGCGCAGCGTCGGCGTGCCTGTTCTGGCGGAAGGCAAGGATGCTGCCGGCCCCGTTATCGTGAAGGCCGTTGCGGGTGGCGGCGGGCGCGGCATTCGCGTGGTCCGCGATCGATCAACGCTGGACGCGCAACTGGCGGCAGCTGGGGCGGAGGCGCTTGCGGCGTTCGGCTCTGACGCCGTGATGGTGGAGCGCTACATTCCTTCCGCACGGCATATCGAGGTGCAACTGGCGGCTGACGCTCACGGGCGGGTTCTGGCGCTCGGCACGCGTGATTGCACGCTGCAGCGCCGGCACCAGAAGCTGATCGAGATCGCGCCGGCTCAGGCGCTGGATCCGGCACTCGCCGATCGCATCCAGGCCGCCGCCGTCAAGCTATTGGATGGCACGGGATATGTCGGCGTGGCCACTGCCGAGTTCCTGGTAGATCGGGACCTATCGCCTGATCATCCGGAAGCGTTCGCCTTCCTTGAAGTTAATCCTCGGCTACAGGTGGAGCACACGGTGACAGAGGAAGTCACTGGCCTCGACCTTGTTGCCCTTCAGCTTCGCCTTGCTCAGGGGGAAGCGCTGCCGCTTGCTGTGCCAGAGCCTCGCGGCGTCGCGATCCAGCTGCGGATCAACGCAGAGACGATCGGAAGCGACGGAACACCGCGCGGATCGGCGGGAACCATAACTGATCTTTCTCTTCCTGGAGGTCCAGGCATTCGCATCGACGGCGCAGCGCAGGCTGGCGTCGCGGCCAACCCGCGGTTCGACCCGCTGCTCGCCAAATTGATCGTGCACGCGTCCGATTGGGAGGGCGCGCTCGCCCGAGCCAGACGCGCACTTTCCGAATACCGCATCGAGGGATTAGGCACGAACCTTCCGTTGCTCGCGCGACTGCTCGAGCGACCGGAGGTCTCTGACGTCAGCATCGACACCGCATGGTTCGATCGATACGTCGCAGATCTCATTCCCCCCAAGATGCCGGCGCAGGCGACGCAGGATGCGCAAGCGATCGTTGCCCCTTTGTCGGGCGTCGTCGTCGGTATCGACGTGTCGGTGGGTGACAGCATCCATGCCGGGATGGAGGTGGGCACCGTCGAGGCATTGAAGATGCAGCATGCCGTTGTCGCTTCGCGCAGCGGGGTGGTGACAGCCATTGCAGCCGTGAAGGGAAAGGTGATCGAGGAGGGTGGCCTTTTCCTCAGCATCGAACCGACTGACGATGCAATCGGGGAGGCGACGGCCGTGCAGGAGCTGGACCTCGACTTGGTCCGCCCTGACTTGGCCGAAGTTCATGCCCGCCACGCCCTGGGACTGGATGAATATCGTCCGGACGCCATGGCCCGTCGGCGCCGGACCGGCCAGCGCAGCGCCCGTGAGAACCTCGACCACCTCTTCGACCCGGACAGCTTTGTTGAATATGGCGCACTGACGATTGCGGCGCAGCGCCGGCGACGCACCCTGGACGATCTGATGCGCAACACGCCGGCGGATGGACTCGTCGGTGGAATTGGCACCGTCAATGCGCATGATCATGGGGAGGAGGCGGCAAAGTGCCTGGGCCTAGCCTATGACTATACTGTTCTCGCCGGAACGCAGGGCCATAACAATCACCGCAAGACCGATCGCCTTCTCGGCATCGCCGCTGACCTGAAGCTTCCGATCGTTTTCTATACCGAAGGCGGCGGCGGCCGGCCTGGAGATGTGGATTCGGTTGGTGCGACGGGACTGGATGTGCCGACGTTCCGCAGCTTCGCTGCGCTTTCCGGCACCGCGCCACGGATCGGGATCACCTCAGGCTATTCCTTTGCCGGAAATGCGGTGCTTTTCGGCAGCTGCGACGTCACGATCGCAACGCGTGACGCGCATATAGGCGTCGGTGGCCCCGCCATGATCGAAGGGGGCGGCCTTGGCGTCTACTCCCCCAAGGAGGTCGGCCCCGTCGAGGTTCACTGGCAGAGCGGGGCAGTCGACGTGCTCGCAGATGATGAAGCGGACGCAACAGATCTGGCGCGTCGCTTACTCTCATTTTTTCAGGGCCCCGTAAGCGGCGGTGAGGTGCCGGACCAGCGCCTGCTCCGTCACGTCGTGCCGGAGAACCGGTTACGCGTCTTCGACATGCGGGCGGTAATCGCGGGCTTGTTCGATCAGGGCTCATTTGTCGAGCTGCGGGGTGGCTATGCCAAAGGCATGATTACCGGGCTGGCGCGCATCGACGGCCGGGCGATTGGCATTATCGCCAATGATTGCAAGTTCCTGTCGGGCGCCGTCGATGCGGAAGGCTCTGACAAGGCGGCGCGCTTCTTCCAGCTTTGCGACGCCTTTGGCATTCCTATCGTCTCCCTTTGCGACACGCCCGGTTTCATGGTGGGCCCGGACGCAGAGAAGACGGCGCCGATCCGCCGCGGCGCGCGCATGTTCATCGTGGGCTCGGCGCTGTCTGTTCCGGTCTTCACCGTCGTCATCCGCAAGGCCTATGGCCTGGGTGCGCAGGCGATGGCGGGAGGATCGCTGCATGCCGGACCTTTCACGGTGGCATGGCCGACCGGTGAGTTCGGCGGGATGGGCCTCGAAGGCGCGGTTCGTCTCGGCTATCGCAAGGAACTCGAGGCCATCACCGATCCCGCTCAGAGAGAAGCGCGTTATCAGGAGCTTGTCGCCAACTCCTATGAGCGAGGGAAGGCTGTGTCAGTGGCGCAATATTTGGAGATCGATGCCGTGATCGATCCTGCCGATACGCGCAAATGGTTGCTTCGTGGCCTTGCCTCCAGCCCTGCGCGGCGCTCCGGCCGCTATGTCGACACTTGGTGAGAGAAGATGATCCAGCTTTATCATTGTGCTGATGCGCGTTCCTTCCGTGCCCTCTGGGCGCTGGAGGAACTGAAGCTTCCCTACCAGCTGCACCTGCTGCCATTCCCGCCGCGCGTGCGCGAGCCGTCCTACCTGGACGCAAACCCGCTTGGTACGATCCCGTTGCTGATCGACGGCGATGCGCGGCTCACCGAGTCAGCGGCGATCGTGCAATATCTGGCGGTGAAATACGGGCCCACGCCGCTCGCGGTCGGCCCCGAAGAGGCAGACTATGGCGCATGGCTTAACTGGCTGCATTTCGGAGAGGCAACGCTGACCTTCCCGCAGACGCTGGTGCTGCGATACCGAATGCTGGAGCCGCCGGAACGTCGTTTGCCACAGGCGGCCGACGATTATGCCCAATGGTTTCATTCGCGCTTGCGGCACGTCGAGCGCGCCTTGGGCGATCGCGAATGGCTGGTCGCCGACCGTTTCACAATGGCTGATATCTCCGTCGGTTACGCGCTTCTCTTGGCGAAGAGCCTGAAGATTGACGATGGCTTTCCGCCCCAGGTTGCGGCCTATTGGCAGCGATTGAAAGCCCGTGAAGGCTTCGGGCGCGCAAAGGATGCTCAGAAGTCGGGCTGATCTGATCGATTAGCGCGCGGCCAACTTGCGCAGCGCCCGTTCAATCCGATCGGGCGCCTGCGCACCGTTGATGACGAACTCGCCATCCACGACCATTGTGGGAACGGAGGCAATGCCTTCCGATCGCCACTCGATCTCATCGTCATGCACCTGCGCTGCAAAGTCTCCTCGCGCCAGCACCTGTCGCGCGGCGGCTGCGTCGAGACCGGCCGCCGTCGCCGCCTCGACGAGGATGTCCGCTGACGATATGTTGCCCCCACGTTCGAAATAGGCGTCGAACAAGGCGCGCTTCATTTCTTGTTGGCGGCCCTGTTCCCGCGCCCAGGCGAGCAGTCGATGAGCATCGAACGTGTCATACAGCCGGTCGGGACGTCCAACCATGGCAAGCCCGGCCTCGGCGGCTGCGGCGCGAACCCCGCCACCTCGTGAGCGGGCCTGCTCTGGCGTCATGCCGTATTTTCGAGCGATATTGTCGGCGGAAAGCTCCCCCTCGGGGGGAAGGCCAGGGTTCAGCTGAAGCGGGTGGAAGTCGATCGTGACTGAAATTTCGTCGCCAACCGCCTTCAGCGCCTTCTGAAGGTTCGCCAGCCCGATATAGCACCAGGGACACACGATGTCGGAGACGATGTCGAGCCGCAATGTGCGCATGGTGATCTCTCCTATGCCGTGATGATCGCCCCAGCCTCCACCCGCACTGGCCATGGCGTCAAGGCTGTGCCCGGACAGGGGCCGCCGACGCACGCGCCGGAGGTGATGTCAAACAGCGCGCCGTGCCAACTACAGGTGATGTGGCCGGCGCTGACATAGTCATCTAGCTTTTGCGCGAGCGGCAGCCCCATATGGGGGCAGCGGTCAACATAGCCGAAGGCCTGGTCCGCGCGCCGGACGATGAACCCGTGAAAGCGGCCGGCGCGCAGCTCGATGACGAAGTTGCGCGCCTGGCCATCGAGGATCTGATCAAGTGGGCCCAGCGCGATACCGGCCGGCGTTGCAGAGAGTCGTTCCATTCAGAAGCGACCAGCGACGAACCGGTTCACGGAAGCCGGGCCTTGGGAAAGTCAGCCCAACAGGCATCGTAGTCGGTCTGCGCATGATCCAGCGCAAAGCGGGTCGGGCGATACGGCCAGCAGCTTTCCAGCATGAAGGCCATTGTTCCGGTGATCTGGTGCGGTTTCAGCTCGGCCTGACTGGCCGCTTCCCAGCTTGCCTTGTCGGGCCCGTGACCGCTCAGCATGTTGTGGAGGGACAGGCCGCCCGGCTGAAATCCTTCCGCCTTCGCATCATAGGCGCCGGTAATCAGGCCCATCGCCTCTGACATGATGTTGCGATGAAACCACGGCGGCCGGAACGTGTCCTCCGCCACCATCCAGCGTGGAGGAAAGATCACGAAGTCCGCGTTCGCCCGCCCAGGCACGTCGCTGGGGCTGGTCAGCACGGTGAAGATCGACGGGTCGGGATGGTCGAAGCTTACCGTGTTGATGGTGTTGAACCGGGCGAGGTCATAGCGCCAAGGAGCCAGATTGCCGTGCCAGGCGACGACATCGAGCGGCGAATGGTGAAGCTTTGTATGCCACAGGCTACCAAGATATTTCTGGATGATCTCGCACGGCTTTTCCTGGTCCTCAAACCAGGCGACCGGGGTTTCGAAGTCGCGCGGATTGGCCAGACCGTTGGCGCCGATCGGTCCCAGATCCGGCAGGCGAAACATGGCGCCGTGGTTTTCCAAGGCGTAGCCAGAGGCGCTGCCGTCCGGCAGCAGCGCGCGGAAGCGCACGCCGCGCGGCACCAGGGCGATCTGGCCGGGGGACAGCTCGATGCGACCCAATTCCGTCAGCAGTTCGAGGCGCCCCTGCTGGGGCACGAACAACAACTCGCCGTCGGCATTGACGAAGGCGCGACCCTCCATGTTGCGGTCCGCGCCGTAAAGGTGAATGGCCACGCCTTCCAGATCAGCCGGGTCGCGGTTGGCGAGCATGGTTGTCATCCCGTCGATCAGATCTACGCCGTTGCGCGGCTCAACGGGATCCCAGCGCAACCGGTTTGGCGCAAGCGGCTCTCTGGTCGTTCCCGGGGCGAAGGCCGGTGCACCGTCGTAACGGGTAAAAGGGGGGTGCTCTGCCGAGGGCCTCAATCGATAAAGCCAAGAGCGGCGGTTCTCGTGCCGCGGAGCGGTGAACGCCGTGCCTGAGAGTTGCTCGGCATAGAGGCCGAATGCGGGGCGCTGCGGCGAATTGCGCCCAATCGGAAGGGCGCCATCCACCGCTTCAGTCGAGACATGGTTGCCGAAGCCCGGAATATATTTGCCAGTGCTTTCGGACATCTGCATCCTCACCTTATGTCTCGTGCTGAAGAAATCGCCAGATGTCCTGACCTTTTCTCATCGCCAGCAGCAATCCTACCCCGATCAAGGCCGGCTCCGACGCAACCGGCCCAGACCTGCGCCGGTTTCACCCTTACGCGTCGACCTTGATGACGCCGCGGCGGATCTGGTCCAGCTCGATGCTCTCGAACAGCGCCTGGAAATTACCGTTACCGAAACCCTCATTGCCCTTACGCTGGATGATCTCGAAGAAGATCGGGCCAAACATGTTCTCGGTGAAAATCTGGAGCAGAATGCCCTCGACATTTTGCACCGAGCCGTCGATGAGGATGCGGTTCTTCTTCAATCGCTCCAGATCTTCGCCGTGCCCGGGCACGCGCTTGTCGACCAACTCGTAATAGGTTTCGATCGTGTCCTGCAGGCGCACGCCGCGTGCTCGGAGCCGCTCCACCGTGTCGTAAATGTCTTCGGTAGTCAGCGCGAGGTGCTGAATGCCTTCGCCCTGATATTCGCGGATGAACTCCTCGATCTGGGAATTATCGTCCTGGCTTTCGTTCAGCGGAATGCGGATCGCCTTATCAGGTGCGATCATCGCTTGGCTGAAAAGGCCTGTCGCTTTGCCCTTGATGTCGAAGTATTTTTGTTCTTCGAAGTTAAAGAGCGTACGGTAGAAATGGCTCCACACCCGCATCTGGCCGCGGCGGACGTTATGGGTTAGGTGGTCGAGTAGATCCAGGCCGACGTTGTTCTTTGCCTCAGCCTCTCGCCAGCCGTCGAACTCGGCCCAACCGGCATACAGATCAACATCCGACGGCACGAAATACAGATACGATCCACCAATCCCCTTGATGACAGTATCATCCTCCTCCGTCAGTTCGGCACCATGCGCGATGGCCCATTCCAGCGCCTTCTTCGGGTCTGCAACGCGAAAGGCCATGGCACTTGCAGATGCTCCGTGTTCGTTCCGGAACTGCTTTACGCGTCCGGCTTCATCCCGGTTCAGCATCAGATTAATGCGTCCCTGCTTGTACCGCGTGATGTTCTTCGTCGGATGCCGGTGTGTCGGTACGAAGCCAAGCTGCTCGAATTGCTTCGCCATCGCGTCGGGATCGGGAGAGGTGAACTCGACGAACTCGAAACCGTCCAGGCCCAGGGGATTGTCGGTCGACATGAGTGATTCCTCATCCAGTAACATTTGATACTATCATCGCGGCTTGAGGCATTCGTGTCAAATGCTACCACTGTCCGCATGACGAACCATCTCGTGCTCGACCGGTTCCTGCCGTATCGGCTGTCGATTACGTCCAATCTCGTCAGCGATCGTATTGCCCGCGCTTATGAGTCGCTGTTCGGGCTGACCATTCCGGAATGGCGCCTCATCGCTGTCATCGCGGAGGTAGAGGCGATCACGCAGGCTGACATTGGCGAGCGCACGCGGATGGACAAGGTGACCGTCAGTCGGGCGGCGATCGCGCTGGTTGAGCGGGGCTTGCTGATGCGGGCGCCCAACCCTGGTGACAAGCGGTCTCATCATCTGTCGCTGACGCCTTCCGGCCGCGATCTCTACGCGAGCGTTGCTCCCAAGGCGCTGGAATTGGAAAGCAAAATCTTCGCCCGATTTTCGCAGCAGGAGTTGAACGACTTCGTTGCGATGCTGCGGCGGATCGATTCGGCCGCGCTGGAGGCTTGAATGTCAAACATGCCGTTGATTGCTGGGCTGGAGCTTGGAGGGACGAAATGCGTGATTATCCTGGCGCAAGGCCCGGACGCCATCCACGAGCGTATCGAAATCCCTACAACGTCGCCTGACGAAACGCTTGGGTCGATAGAGCGCGTGATCGATGGGTGGGCCGGGTTTGCCGCATTGGGGATTGCGAGTTTCGGGCCGGTGTCCATCGATGCAGCTGCCGCCGATTATGGCTACATCACTTCTACGCCAAAGCCGGGCTGGGCCGGCACTGACGTCGCGAGACGTCTGGCCGCACGATATTCGGTGCCGACTGCCTTTCACAGCGACGTCATCGGCGCAGCGCTTGGCGAGGCACGCTGGGGCGCGGCGGAGGGGCTTTCAGATCTGGCCTATGTCACTGTGGGCACTGGCATCGGTGTCGGGCTCATCGCGCATGGGCGCGCGGTGGATGGGCTGACCCATAGTGAGCTCGGGCATATCCGACCGCAGCGCCTCGCCGGTGACGAGTGGACCGGCGTCTGTCCGTTTCACGGCGCATGTGTCGAAGGGCTCGCCTCGGGCCCAGCGATCGCCGCAAGGACGGGAGTAAAAGGTCAGGATCTGCCGCCCGATCACCCGGCGTGGGAAAATGTGGTGCAGGCACTCGCGCAACTCCTGCACACCGTTACACTGACCGGCGTGCCGCGCCGTATCGTCATGGGGGGAGGTGTGATGCTGGGCAGCCAGTTCCTCTTCCCACGCATTCGGCAAGCTTTGCGCCGTTCGCTGAACGGCTACGTCGCTATTGCCGAGATCGAGGACACGGAGACGTTCGTTGTGCCGCCGATGCTCGGGCACAATGCCGGCCCACTTGGCGCGATCGTGCTTGGTCAACAAGCGCTGGAGGCACGCTGACGCTTTGAGTGGCGTTCGTCGCCGCCCTTTATCGACGTGAGAAGAGCAACTTGATGCCGCACTTCGGCCGCAGCGTCAGCCGCGCAACCGGCTCGGGAACCGCGCCCGGCGCGGGATCGATGGTGAACGCGCGCAGCAGCGTGGCCAAGACCACAATGGCCTCCTGAGTCGCAAATCCGGCGCCCACGCAGATCCGTGGCCCCGCGCCAAAGGGCAGCCACGCCTCGCGACTTTTCGCCTTTGCTGATGGATCATCGAAGCGGGCGGGGTGGAAAGCGTGGGGCCAGGGCCAGTGTTCGGCGTTGCGCTGGATCAGCCAGGGCGAAACGACGATCATCGCGCCGGTTTCCAGTTGCTTGTCACGCATTTGCGATGGACAGCTCACCTCGCGTGGCATGAAAGCGACCGGGGGGTATAAACGAAGCGTTTCGCGAAATACGTTGCGGATCACGGGCATGCGCCGGAGCGATTCGGCCGCAATTGGCCTGTTTTCGGCCACGGACAGAACCTCCTCACGCCCGATCCGCTGCGTTTCCGGATCACCTGCCAGGCAATATAGCGCCCAGCTGAGGGCGCTCGCCGACGTTTCGTGCCCGGCCAGGAAGATGGTGGAAACCTGGCCCATCAGATCCGTGAACGAGAATGGCTGACCCGTTTGCGGATGACGGGCCTCCATCAGTGACGCCAGGATGTCGTCGGGCCCGCGATCCGCGTCCGCGCGATAGGCATCAAGTCGCTGCTGAACAATTGATGCGAACACCGAATGGATGTCCTCCGCAGCGCGGCGCGACCGCTTGACGAAGCCGAACGTCGGCATCCGATAGAAGCGCAACATGGAGGCGGACTGGGCGTGGCGCTGGAAGCGGTTGAAGGCATGGTGGATCCGGCGCGCGTCCGCGTCGCCTAGCGCCTGCGAGAACAGAGTGCGAAAGATCACGTCGGCGGCGACATGCGTCATCAGCGGATCGATGTTGATCGGGTGGGAGAGATCCAGATAGCCGATCCGGGAGACGAGTGCGTCGGCTGCATCCCGCATCATCGGCAGCGTTCGCGCCAGTGCGGCCTGCTGAAACGCGGGATTGATCATCTCGCGCTGGGTGGCCCAATCATCGCCGTTGGCGGAAAACACACTGTTCCCGATCGCCGGCTCCAGCGTGCGCACGAGCAGATGGTGCTTGGGAAACTCACGCCAGTTGCTCATGATCCGCTTCACCAGCGGCAGTTCATTGGCGATATACATGTGGAGACCCGGCGTGCGGATCTCCCCCATCTTCATCGTGTAGCTCTTGTCAAAGAGCACATGAATCCAGGAATTCCATCCCCGAACGAAACGCCAGAACAGCGACGATTTCTTCGGATGTGGATCAGGGAAGGGCGGTACAAACAGCCCGTCGACCTGCTTGCCGCCAATATTCGGCAAGCCCATCAGATCGCCCGGAACTCTGCCACCGAGGCGTCGATCGGCCTTGCCGCGGTCATCAGGCTGGGAAAGTCGAGCGGGGAGCGACGGTCGCCCATGCGAAGATAGTCGAAATGGATCTCGTACTTGTTCGCATAGCCCTTGTGGTAGGTTTCCGGGTTGTAGAACAGGTGAAAGCGGGGGCTGAGCAAATCCATCCGCGGCCGCGGGTCCGGCGCGACGATCGCCATGGGGTTCACCCCGAAATAGGCCGCGCCGTCGGGCGGCGACCCGATATCGACCCAGCGGAAATCAGCGGTGGCGAGTCGGCGAAGCTGATCGTGGAAGTGGGTCGCATCGCGCCGGCAAGCAACGAGCGGAATGCAATGCCCCATGGTGACGAGTGTGAAGTTCGGCGGCATCTGCTCGCCGCGACGTTCGAGCACGCGCACCATCAGCGGAACGGACAGGATCGAGCCGTTGCTGTGCGTGAGAAGAATGATTTCATCCCAGTCTTGATCGAGGCTGGCGCAGATTTCCTCGGCGAAATTGTCCAGCCGCGCCTCGATTTCCGGATCGGCCTCGCCCCCGCTCAGTTCACTATTGAAAACAAAGAAGCGCAACAGCCAGGGGGCATGCCACTTCTTCAGCAACGGTGCGGATATCAGGATGGCGGCCACAAGGCCGATCGCGAATGCGATGGGCCCTGGCAGCCAGATCGCTGCCAGCCCACCGATGATCAGGGTGAGCAGCAAGGGCAGAGCGATGGACAGGATCGGGGGATAGAAGAGGGTAATCAGCGGCCCCTTGCCCAGCCTCTTCCCCGTTTCGAAATCGAGGTGGGCGATATACGCGCGATAGGCTCGCCACGCGCGGGCGGCCAAGGCGAACGGATTACGGATCCATGCCTTGCGGACGATATCGTCCCAGCGAAGAAAGCTGTATTCGGTCGATACGTCGTGTGTTGAATTGAGGATGGACCAGTCGGTCCGAAACGCTCCGGCACGCCGCCGCGGGGACACCGACGCCGGCTCCCCCGTCAGTTTGGCGAAGCGGGCGACCTGTTCGGCGGCCAGCGCGTGATAAAAGCGAGCGCCCCGCGGATCGAAGCCGCCGACATAGAAGACTTTCCGCTTGAACCCCGCCATGGCGACTGCCTACACGATGGCATGGCCGATCGGGAACGGAATTACTGTCTTTTCTTGAATCACCGCAAATACAACCGGAACGTCGGCTGTCGGCGCCATGACAATCTTTACGGGATTGCCGGCGGAGGACCGGAGCGCCGGCGCTGGGCCGTCGATCGCGAATTCTATCGCACGATGCGGGCGCAAGGTGATCCGATGGCGGTGCCCGCCTTTCTGGCCTGCCTGATCTTTGGTTGGTTTTTCTGGAACTATCATTCCGGCGTCTGGCCGTGGCGAGGACAGTTGCTGCGGCGGTTCGTGAAGGCGCCGCGATGAACGTCCAGGTTGGAACGATTACCTTTGGCAATGATCAGCCGTTCGTGCTGGTCAGCGGGCCGTGTCAGATCGAAAGCCGTGGCCATTGCCTGCGGCTGGCCGATGCCTTGGCCGGCATGGCGCAGTCCGCGGGCGTGCCGTTCGTGTTCAAATCATCTTTCGACAAGGCGAACCGCACCTCCGTGACCGGGCGGCGGGGGATTGGGATCGATGACGGGCTGAGAACGCTTGCCGACGTTAAATCCGCCATCGGTTGCCCGGTGTTGACCGACATCCATGCGCCGGATCAGGCGAAGGCGGCGGCACAGGCCGTGGACATCCTCCAGATACCTGCGTTCCTGTGCCGCCAGACCGATCTTCTCATCGCAGCGGGCGAGACAGGCGCGGCCGTGAACATCAAGAAGGGTCAGTTTCTGGCGCCTTGGGACATGGCAGCGGTCGCCGCGAAGGTTCAGTCGACGGGCAATGACCGGATCATTCTGACCGACCGCGGAACAAGCTTCGGCTACAATACCTTGGTAAGCGACTTTCGCGCCCTCCCGATCATGGGGGAAACGGGTTTTCCCGTAATGTTCGATGCGACCCATTCAGTGCAGGCGCCCGGCGGGCTTGGAGCGTCGTCTGGTGGCGACCGGCGGTTCGCACCGGCACTCGCACGCGCGGCGCTGGCCGTGGGGGCTGCGGCGATCTTTGCGGAAGCGCATGATGATCCGGATACAGCGCCCTCCGATGGGCCAGTCATGCTGCCGCTGGGCGCGGTGCCCGCGATGCTCGATGACCTGCGCCGGATCGATGAGATCGTGAAGGATCGACGCTGAGCCGTCTTAGGGACGCACGTCCCACGCCGTAACCGCGCCAGCGGTGATTTCAGCATAAGCGCCGGTGCGCAAGCGGGCCGGGCCGAGACCAAGCGCGATCCGGGCGAACCGCGCCGCGCCATTGCTCGTCACGAGGAGGACGGTGCCGGTCATTCCCGCGAAAAAGGCGCGCCAGGCGGCAACGCGAGCCGACGCATCCACTATCCAGCCGGGGGGTGGAAGCGCGTGAACGTCCCAATCGGCCAGCGCCCTTGCTCCGACACGGGCGATGACTTCGGTTTCGCTCAGGCCCTCGTCCGGCCCGTGGTCGATCTCGCGAAGCCAGATCGCCGGTTCGGGGTGAAGGTAGGGAGCGATGATGGCGGCGGTCTCCTGTGTCCGGCGCAGCGGCGATGCGAGGCAGCGATCAAATTGCATACCGTTGAAGCACTCGGCGAGTGCTTGCGCTTGAAGCCTGCCGCTTTCGACGAGCGCTAGGTCGGTTCGTGCACCGATGCGACGTGGCGGTTCTCCTGGCGCGAACGTGTTGCCGTGGCGAACGATGATCGCGCGCATCAATGATAGGGATCGCCATGGGCGGCGATCAGAGCCTCCGCGCGGGCGATATCCGCCGCGGTGTCGATGCCGGATATGTCGAACAGGGCGGGAGCGACCTCGACCGTCTGCACATGCAGGCCGAGTTCCAGCAGCCGGAGCTGTTCAAGGCCTTCGAGCTCTTCGAGCGCGCTGGGCGGGGTCGATTCGAATGCCTCCAGCGCGCGACGCCGATAGCCAAAGATGCCGATGTGGCGGAACACGGGGCAGGGGCGGCCCGCGGCGCGCAGCCTGGCCTCGTCGCGGATTGCCGGGATTATTGCTTTGGAGAACCAGAGCGCGCGTCCATCGGCGGCACGGGCGCAGGTGGTGCCGCTGAACGGTGCGACGGTCTTGTGAGCACGGAGCGCGTCCAGCGCTTGCCAGCTCAGGCGCACGACTGGCGTTGCCACGTCGGCCGATGCCGAAGACAGCGCCTGGATGATCGCTGTAGGTGCCTCAAGTGGTTGGAAGGGGGAATCGCCCTGCAGGTTAACGATCACATCAGGCTTGTCCGGCAGCATACGCGCCGCGGCGAGCGCCCGGCCGGAGCCTGAAGTGAGCCCGGTATCCGTGATCATAACGTCGCAGCCCGTTTCAGCCGCATGGAGCGCGATGCGCTCGTCGTCCGTTGCGACCACCAGCCGGGCGCCTGGCATTTTCGACAGCGCTCCTCGCGCATAGGCGATCGTGCGGTGGAGCAGGGAAGTACCGGCAATCGGCAGCAAGGGCTTCAGTGGTAGCCGGGTCGATCCGGCCCGAGCGGGAATGACGATGAGCAGCGACACCGGGCAGAATAGCGTCAGACCACGCCCGCGCGAAGGACATCGTGCATGTGAACGACGCCGACGAGCTGCTCGCCTTCGCGAACGAAGAGCAACATCACGTTGCTTTCATGCATCAGCCGAACTGCTTCCGAGGCAAGCTCGGCCGGACCGATGCACAGGGGAGACCGGCTCATATACTGACCGACCGGATCGGTCAGGGTGCGTTCCACGGTGACGGTGCGGCGCAGGTCGCCATCGGTGAAGGCGCCTATTAGGCGGCCGTCTGAATCCACGACGGCAGTGCCGCCCAGCCGGGTTCGGGTCATTTCAATGGTCGCGTCGAGCAACGATGCGTCGGGTGTGACGCGCGGCACGTCAGCACCGTGCGCCATGACATCGCGCACCTTGAGCAGGCGCGCGCCGAGGCGACCATTCGGATGCAGTCGGTGGAAATCGTCCGCGGAGAAGCCGCAATCGGCCATGAGGGTCATCGCCAGCGCGTCGCCAAACACCAGTTGCACGGTCGTGGACGTGGTTGGGCTGAGCTGGATCGGACACGCCTCACGCACGTCGGGCAAGCGGATGTGGAAGTCGGCTGCCCGTGCCGCGGTGGATCCGGCCTGGGTCGTGATCGTCACGATCGGAATGGCGAAGCGTTTGCAGTAGCTGAAGATCGCGGCGAGTTCGCTGCTTTCGCCGGAGTGGGAGATGACCAGGACCACATCGTCCCGGGTGATCATCCCCATGTCGCCATGGCCGGCTTCGGCAGGATGCAGGAACGTGGCGGGAACGCCGGTGGACGTCAGCGTTGCCGTGATCTTGCGTGCGATGATGCCGCTCTTGCCCATGCCGGCGAGGATGACGCGCCCACGCGAACCGGCGATCAGTCGCACGAGCCGGTCAAAATCGGAGCAGAAGCCCGGATCGTCGAAACATGCCTTCAGCGCGGCGATGCCCTCGCCCGCGAGGGCGACAGCACGTGCGGCAACCGACTTCGTCGACGTACGCAGCGGAAGGGTGATGATTTCGCCGGGCCGTGTGGTCATGTCATCGCCTTTGCGCGGAAAGGTTCGGCCGCGGCGTTGGTCGCCGCGCGGTGCCTTCCCTAGGTCCTTTACCGTAGGCGAGTTGGCCGGCTCAACCAACTGAAACCGGATTGATCCTGCTTAACCGCCGCAGCGGGGCAGTGCGAGGCGTTATCGGCTGACGGCGCGTACGGCGACGATGGGCGCGAACAACTGCCCCAGGATCTGGGCAAGCTTGCCGGGGGCATTGGCCCGTGCCGTCGCGATATAGATCACGTCCTTGTCGTGCATCCCGATGCGCTGCGCCAGAAAATAGCTGTCCGGACGCATCATGTTGAGCCGGTAGATCACGGGCTGCGCCCCCGGTGCGTCGCCCGGCGCAGCGTTGTAGCGGAACAGGTACACGGCGGCGGGATCGGCGAGCCGCTCGCTCGGCCCGCCGGTACGCGCCAGTGCCTCCGCCAGCGACACGTTGTTTGCGCCGAAGTTCACCTGGCTCACCTTGTCGCTCGCGCCGAACACCAGATAGGTGCGCGGGCGATTGAACAGCTCGATACGATCGCCCGGCAGCAGCGCGATATTCTGCGGCCCGGAAGCCTCCACCGCTGAAAGGCGACTTTCCTCGAAGATGCCGCCGCGGGTGACGCGCACCACCATATCGTCCGGCTGGTTCACCGTGCCGCCCGCGCGCGCAAGCGAATCGAGCAGCCGTTCGCGCGGCAGCGCCAGCGTATAGCGCCCGGGCTGACGCACGTCGCCGGAGACATAGAAGATGTTGTGCGCATTCTCCTTTACCGACACGAGCGCCTGCGGTCGCTGGGACAGACCGCGCAGTCCCTGCTCGATCATGCGCTCGATCTCGCTGGTCGTCTTGCCGGCCACGGCGAGCCGGCCGATGTAGGGCAGCTGGATATCGCCAGCGCCATCGACCTTCACGGTGCCTAGCTGAGTCCCGCGTGCGGAGGGGTTGAACGTGCCGCCCTGGGCCGGGCTGGCGCTGACCCCGGTGAAAAGGGTGACGCCGACCTCGAAGATGCTGATCTCCAGCAGGTCTCCGGATCCGACCGTATCGATGCGCCCGGCGCGCTCCAGCTTGGCAAGACCACCCACCGGCGGCGGTGTGAAGGCAAGAGCCGGCGCGGTGCCGGCATCAATGTCGACAATGGTGAAGCCGGTCTGATTGTCCTTGCGCAGCGCGTCGTTGATCTGCGCCGCCGTGGGACCCGCGCTTGGCAGCGTCGAGCAGCCGGCAAGTGCACTTCCGATCATCGCCGCCGCGATCAGCCGCGACGATCCGCTTACGCCCTTCCGCATACTTTCCCCCCGGAAGCGCCCCGAAAAAGCCGGTGCGTGCCCGCCGGTTATCGCGTCAAGCGGGGCAAGACAATCCAACAGACTGATCCAAAGATCCGTCGCTACCCTTACGCAGCCTGCCCGGCGCGTGCGCCAATGGCCTGGAGGCGATGATGAACGTCCGCCGCTTCCGCAATCGTATCATAGAGCGTCACGCTGCCGCCGTAGACCACCGCGCCGCGCTTGCAGTATCGGAACAGCGTGCTCGTATCGTGCGAAACCATCACCAATGTTCCGCTATCCCGCCGGTCGTACAAAGCTTCCTCGGCGCGAACCTTGAAGCGTTCGTCGCCAGCACCCGTCACCTCATCCACCAGATAGCAATCGAATCTGATCGCGAGCGACACGCCAAATGCAAGGCGCGCAGCCATGCCGGCCGAATAGGTGCGGATCGGTTCGTGGAGATAGGAGCCGAGTTGCGCGAAATCCTCGACAAAGGCGAGCAACTCGCGTTCGTCCGCGCCATAGATGCGGGCAACGAACCTGGCATTGTCGGCCCCGGTGAGATGCGGGTGGAACGCGGTGGAATAGCCGATCGGCCACGAAACGCTCATGTGCCGCGTCACCTTACCGGTCGTCGGACGCTCGATCCCGGCGATCAGCTTCATCAGCGTGGATTTCCCAGCTCCGTTGGCACCGCAGACCCCGATCGAGTCGCCGCGAGGGATCGTCAGGTGAATCGCGCGCAGAACCTCATTGTCCACGTTGTGACCGCGATAGACCTTTGAAACATTGTCGAGGACAATCATTCCCACCCCGTGCCAGTGTCGTGAGCGTGTTAGAGGATCTAAACCCTGTGCGACAGGTGCCAGTTTGCATTGACGGGCGGCTGGCGGACGCGGAAGCGACGGGCGTCGCATCCTATGCGAGGGCGATCAAGGAGGGGCTCGCCGCGACCGGACCGGCGCCGCTGGTGCTCACCGACGACCAGCGCGGGCGATTCGGCACCCCGAACCCTTCAATGCACGTAATCCGGCGACGGGTGCGCGCTCGACTGCCCAAGCCAGTCTCGTTGATCCGAGATACGTGCGCGCTGCGTGCAGCCGACATCTTTCGCCTGGCGCACGTGCGGTTCGCCACTACGGGCAAGCTCCTCAGGCTGGATGCGCCGGGCGCGCCGGGGATCATGCACTGGACCTATCCGATACCCGCGTGGATCAACGGCTGGATCAATCTTTACACGATTCACGACGCCATCCCGCTGGTTGCGCCGAGCCTGTCTCAGGTGCAGCCGGTGGCGCTGCGGCGGCGCATCGGAGCGCTGACAGCAGTCGCGGACCGGTTTTTGACCGTTTCCGATGCGGCGCGCCATGAGATCCTTGCCGCGTTCGACTTGCCGGCCCGCGCCGTGGTGAATGGCGGAACGGCGATCACCGGTCTGACACCGGCGAACGCGCCCTTGCTCAGCGGGCTGACGCCGCAACACTATTTCCTGTTCTGCGGACTTGCCGAACCACGCAAGAACCTGTCGCGACTGATAGCGGCGTGGCGTGCGAGTGGTACGACCCATCCACTTGTTCTGACCGGCCCCGATCATGACGCTGCGCATGGCGAGCCAGGCCTTATCATCCTGCCGTATCAGGAAAGAGCTGCGCTGATCGACCTGATCCAGCATGCGCGCGGCCTGCTGTTTCCCTCCCTGGCGGAAGGTTTCGGCCTTCCGGTGATAGAGGCCATGGCGCTTGGAACACCCGTGCTGACGTCGCGGAGTGGCGCGCTAGCGGAGGTAGCGGGTGAAGCTGCGCTGCTGGTCGACCCGATGAGCCAAGATGCGATTGCCGACGGGATCAGGCGCCTGGACGGGGATGACGAGCTGCGTGCCCGGCTGAGTTTGCGCGGTCGTGAGCGGGCGGGTGATTACACCCCTGAACGGTTTGGCGAGCGCCTTCGCCGCCTGCACGACGAATTCACTAGCGATTCTCGCTTCGACGTTTAGTCGTTCGGCGGCATGGGGGACGAGCGCACGACCATCGCAAGCGTCGGCATCGACGGGTTCAACCTGGCGCTGCCACACGGCACCGGGGTTGCGACTTATGGTTTTGCGCTGGCCGAAGCGGTCCGGTCGCTCGGCATGCCGGTCGAAGGCTTGTTCGCCATACCCGTCGGACGTGACGAGAGCCTGCGTGAGGTTTTGTTTTACGAGGCGCTTGGCCGAGGAATGCCGCCGCGGCGGG
>NZ_LSKH01000094.1:0-29422 GCF_001557395.1 Sphingomonas sp. CCH5-D11
GCGGTGGACGTTACCGGCTGGCTGGGCGGATATAACTTTCAATGGGCCTGGGCGAGCGGCTGGGCGGCGGGGCAGGCGGTGTAGCGGGATACTCGGGAGAGGATTGCTGATTTCCGGATAACCGCGATCGGGAGGTTAGCTGCCCGTCCCCGTTGAGCGGCGAACGAGAAAGCGCAGGCCGCCACCAACCACGTAGCCCGCGCTCGCACCGAGGCTGGGCCACAGGGGTCCAAACATGAAATCCAGCGCGCTGGTCGAACGCAAACTTTCAGGATGCTGCCATTGCCAGAAGGCGACGTAAGCGATCATGGCGATAGGGACGATCCATAGGATGGTGCAGCCAACGCGCCCGTTCGGCGAGAAAAGCCCGATCAGCAACCCGACAACAACCCCGGCAATGAGCATGGCTTCTATAGTCATAGCTGTAGCGTAGCACGTTCTTCTTCGTCCGCTATTGGGCGACTTCTGCCACTCTCTCCATCGTCATCCCCGTGGAGGCGGGGACCCATAAACTTTGGGCCTCACGAGAGAAGCGGGCGCTGCGTTTTCGGATTCCCGCCTTCGCGGGAATGACGGGGATTGGGCGCCGCCAGCGCTATGTCTCGCGGCGTGGGCGGGCCGATCCCGCCCGCCCGTCAGTTCGCCGCTGGTACCGCCAGCAGGTTCGCGACCTTTGCCTTGAACGCGCGCAGTTTCTGGCCGGAGAGCGTCGCGACGCTCGACAGGGAGATGGAACGCGGGTTTACCGTCTTGCCGTTCTTCCACACTTCCCAATGGAGGTGCGGGCCGGTGGACAGGCCGGTGGAGCCGACATAGCCGATCACCTGGCCGCGCGACACCGACTGGCCGGGGCGCACGGCGATGCGGCTCATATGGCCATAGCCGCTCGAGACGCCGCCCGAGTGATTGAGCTTCACGAAATTGCCGTAGCCGCGGTTGCGGCCGGCCATCACCACGCGGCCCTCAATGGGAGCGTAGATCGGCGAGCCGTGTGGGGCGGCGAGATCCATCCCCTTGTGCATGCGCAGGAAGCCGAGCAGCGGATGGCGGCGCATGCCGTAAGTGGAGGAGACGCGACCGGCGACCGGCATGCCCATGAAGCCGCGGCGCTCGGCCTGGCCATTGGCATCCCAGAACTGGCCGCCATTGCCGTCGCCATCCTCCCAGCGAACGAGGCGCAGCTTCTTTCGGCCCTGATCCAGACCGGCATATTGCAGCTGGCCAACCTGAACCTCTCCCGTCGCGGCGCGGGCGTGATCGGCGATGATGTCGAACCGGTCGCTCGCGTCGATCGCGCCGATCGAGGTGCGGGCGGCGATGGTCTTGATATAGGCTTCCACCAGCTTGGCGGGGGCGCCGGCGGCGCGGGCCGAGCGGTAAAGGCTGGAGCCGACCAGCCCCTGGATGCGCAGCGGCGTGCGATCAATGGCGATCGGGCGCCGCTCCAGCGTCAGCCCGTCACCCTGGCGATGCACGGCGAGGTTGAGATCGAAGCGCGCGCGAAAGGCGATCTTTTCCAGCGGCCGGGCGGCGCGGCGATCGTGCCGACGGCCGAGCGTCAGGTCGAGCACGGTGCCCGGCTTCAGATCGCCCAGCGCCACCTCGCCCGCGACCAGATCCGCGACGCGCGCCGCATCGCTACGGCCGACACCGGCGCGTTGCAGCGCCGCGCCGAAGCTGTCGCCGCTGCCCAGCGTTGCGGTGAGTTCGATGATCGGGCGCTCCGGCGTCTCGGCCAGTGGACGGACCAGATCGTTGGCGGCCATGCGTCGGCCGGTGGAAGCGCCAAGGCCGAGCGGGGCGATGGAGAGCGTGCGCGCTTCCTCCCGCTCCGCCGAGGTCATGGTGGTGGTAATGAAGCCGGGGATCGGCTGAATGCCCGGCGCGGTCAGCAATGCGGCGGCGATCAGGCCGGTGCACGTGGCAAGCCCGCGCCACCAGGTGCCGCTGCCGATGCGGGCGCCGAGATCGGGAACCCACTCCACCTCGTGAAGCGTGCTGCGCAGATGATCGCGCCAGGACAGGTCGCGCGTCGGCGCGACGGCACGGCCGAACCCGCGCGCACCCGCGCCACCGGCCAGTTCCAACCCAGGCTGCTCTCGCAAGAACACGGCGAGTATGAGCGCTCCCAAACGCAACAATTCGCCGATCCACCCCCGGCGCAGGCCCGAGCGTTGTGGCGGCAAGACCCTAAAGTCAAATTAACCCGGCGGCTTAGCGGCCGCGTTGCGCCGAACCGTTCGGCACCTGCGCCGGAAGGGAACGGTTGATTCGCGGCGGCTGTCGCCCGATGTTGTCCCCACCATGGCTCGCCACGACAACGCCCGCGTCACAGCGGTTCTGGGGCCGACCAATACCGGCAAGACCCACCTCGCGGTCGAGCGGATGGTCGCGCATTCATCGGGAATGATCGGCTTTCCCCTGCGGCTGCTGGCACGGGAGGTCTATGATCGCGTGGTGGCCATGAAGGGCGCGGACCGCGTCGCGCTGATCACCGGCGAGGAGCGGATCGTTCCGAAGGACGCGCGCTGGTTCCTGTGCACGGCCGAAAGCATGCCGGTGGATCGCGACGTCGCCTTTGTCGGGATCGACGAGGCGCAGCTTGGCGCGGATGCCGAGCGGGGGCACGTGTTCACCGACCGGCTGCTGCACGCGCGCGGGCGCGAGGAAACCATGATCCTCGGCTCGGCCGCGCTGAAGCCGGTGGTCCGATCCCTGGTGCCGGGCGTGGAGATCGTGGAGCGACCGCGCTTTTCCGACCTTTCCTATGCCGGGGCGAAGAAGATCAGCCGGCTGCCGCGGCGATCGGCGATCGTCGCCTTTAGCGCCGAGGAGGTCTATGCCGTCGCCGAGATGCTACGCCGGCTGCGCGGCGGGGCGGCGGTGGTGATGGGCGCGCTTTCCCCGCGCACCCGCAACGCGCAGGTCGCGATGTTTCAGGCGGGCGAGGTGGATTACCTGGTCGCGACCGATGCGATCGGCATGGGCCTCAACATGGATGTGGCGCATGTGGCGTTCGCCGGGCTGCACAAGTTCGACGGACGGCGCCGGCGGCGGCTGACCATTTCCGAAATGGCGCAGATCGCCGGGCGCGCGGGGCGGCACCAGCGCGACGGCACGTTCGGAGCCGTGGCGGAGGAGGGGCCGGAAGCGTTCCTGCCCGAGGAGGTGCTGGCGATCGAGGCGCATCGCTTCCCCGCGCTGGACTGGATGTTCTGGCGCGATGGCGATCCTGACCTGTCGAGCATCGATTCGCTGCTCGCCTCACTCAGCGCGCCGCCGCAGCATGAGACGCTTCGCGCCGCGCCCGAATCGGTCGACCTTGCCGTGCTGCGCCGGCTGGCCGAGGATCCGACGATCCGGGCACAGGCGCGCGGGCAGGTGGATCGCCTGTGGGCGGTATGCGGCATTCCCGATTTCCAAAAGCTGGGCGTGGAGCCGCATGCCCGCTTCGTTGCCCGCGTGTTCGGGCATCTTTCCGAAGGATATCTGCCGCACCAATGGTTTGCCGACGAAGTGGCGCGGCTCGATCGGGTGGACGGCGATGTGGAGATCATCGCCGGCCGCGTCGCCGCGATCCGTACCTGGGCCTATATCGCGCAGCGGGGTGACTGGCTGGCCGATCCGCAGCATTGGGCGGCGCGCACCATGGCGGTGGAGGAGCGGCTGTCCGATGCGCTGCACACCAGCCTGACGCAGCGCTTCGTAGACAAGCGAACCAGCGTGCTGATGAAACAGATCGGAGCTGGCGCGGGCGCGCTGCCGGTGGAGATCGGCGCCGAGGGCGAAGTGACGATCGACACGCACTCGATCGGGCATCTCCAGGGCTTTCGCTTCGTCGTGGCGCCCGATGCGCGCGCGTCGGACAAGCGCCTGTTGCTGGCGACGGCGGAAAAGCAGCTGACGCGCGAGCGTGCGGCGCGTGGCCAGGCGCTGAGCCAGGCGGAGAATGCGGCCTTCGCGCTGACCGACGGCGGTACCGTCATTTGGCAGGACCATCCGGTCGCGCGGCTGGTGCGCGGGCGATCGCTGGCGCGGCCGGCCGTTCAGCTGGACGAGGCGCTCGATTGCCTCGACCCCGCGCTGCGCCGCTCGGTGACTGCGCGAATCCAGGCATGGGTGGATGATGCCGTGAAGGCACAGCTTCCCGTACTGGCGACGCTGGCCGAGATGGCGCGCGATGCGGCGGCCACGCCCGCGCTGCGCAGTGTCGCCGCCGCGATCGAGGCTGGCGGCGGGCTGGCGCAGCGGCTGCCGGTGCGCGGCGCGGTGGAGGCGCTGACGCCGCATGACCGGCATCGGCTGCGCAAGGCAGGCGTGACGATCGGCGCGCTTGACCTGTTCGATCCCCGATTGCTGAAGCAGCGCGCGCGACCGTGGCGCGAGGCGGTGCTGGCGGCGGCGGGCGCGCAGGTGCCCGATGCGCCGCGCGAGGGAGCGACGGTGCTGCCGCGGGGCGCGCGCGGTGCGACGCTTGCCGCCGGCTTTCGCCCGCTGGGGGCACAGGCGGTGCGCGTCGACCTGGTGGAGCGGATCGCGCGATCGGCGCATGATGCCCGCCCCAAGGGCCAAGGTGCGCGTGCGCCCTTCCTGCCCGATCCGGCGCTCGCCACCTCCATCGGGCTGGAGCCGGGGACGGTTGCGCGGCTGATGGTGGAACTGGGTTTCCGCCCCGCTACGGAAGGCCGCTGGGCATGGCGCGGGCGACCGGCGGCCAAGGTGGCGCGGCCGCGACCCGACAACGCCTTTGCCGCGCTGGCGGAGCTGGCCTTTGACTGACGCGAGCATGCGCCTGGACCGCTTCTTGTGGTTCACGCGACTCGCCAAAACGCGCGAGGTGGCGCAGGCAATGGCGGTGGACGGGCGGCTGCGCATCAACGGGCGGCCCGTCGACCGGGCCCATGCGCCGGTGCGAATCGGCAATGTGCTGACCTTCTTCAAGGCGGGATCGGTGCACGTCCTGCGCGTCGAGGCCCTGCCGCAGCGCCGCGGACCTGCGCCCGAGGCGCGGCTGTGCTATCGTGATCTGGAAGCAGGCGCGGTCGCCGCGAACGAATCGCAGAAGAGCGACGGCGATTGACGCTGGCAGGCGGCCCGAATAGCAGCGGCCCCCAGTCTGCCGATCGAAGGAGTTTTGCCGGCCATGACCTATGTCGTCACCGACGCGTGCATCCGTTGCAAATATATGGATTGCGTCGAGGTGTGTCCGGTCGACTGCTTCTATGAGGGCGAGAACATGCTCGTCATCAATCCAAGCGAATGCATCGATTGCGGCGTGTGCGAGCCCGAATGCCCGGCCGAGGCGATCCTGCCCGATACGGAAAACGGTCTGGAACAGTGGCTGGAACTGAACGCCACCTTCTCCGGTCAGTGGCCCAATGTCACGCGCAAGCTCGATCAGACGCCGGCCGATGCCGACGAGCACAAGGGCGAGGAAGGGAAGTACGACAAGTATTTCTCCGCCGAACCCGGCACCGGGGATTGAGCGGCGGCTGCCCGGCAACCTCATTTCCATAGGTAAAGCCCGCCATTGATCGACGGGCCGCGCAGTGCCAGCCTGATGGCTGATACATGTCGATCCCGCCGGCCGATCCAGCCGAGTGAACCACATGGTCCATGCACGACCATGGGAAAGCGCAGATATGCCAGCGATACTGACTCATCTGCGCTGGTAATATTGTTGCAACTCTGCTATATACTCCCGTGACGGACGCATTGACCTAGCGCGTCCGCTGGAGACGCTAACCCTTCACGTCATGATGGATGGGCTCAGGCGGGCGGAAACGTCCGTATGGTTGTGCCGATGGCGTGATTCAACCCGGAGGATCCGGTTCCTATGGCTGCCAAGGCGCTGCATTTCGACGTCGGAGATTATGTTGTTTACCCGAAGCACGGTGTCGGCCGTGTGATCGAGCTGCAGAAACAGGAAATTGCCGGCATGCAGCTCGAACTGTACGTGCTGCGCTTCGAAAAGGAAAAAATGACGCTTCGCGTGCCGACCAACAAGGCCGAGAGCGTGGGGATGCGCAAGCTGTCGTCGGACAAGACGATGCGCGAAGCGATGGAAACGCTGAAGGGCAAGCCTAAGGTCAAGCGCACCATGTGGTCGCGCCGCGCGCAGGAATATGAAGCGAAGATCAACTCGGGCGACCTCGTGTCGATCGCCGAAGTGGTCCGCGACCTGTTCCGTGCCGATGACCAGCCCGAGCAGAGCTATTCCGAGCGGCAGATCTTCGAGGGGGCTTGCAGCCGTCTCGCCCGTGAGCTTGCCGCGATGGAGCAGATCGACGAGCCGGCCGCGCAGGAGAAGATCCTCGAGATCCTCCGCCAGGCTGCGGCGATCTACAACAAGGACAAGGTGCCGGCCTGATGCCGCGCGGGGCTTCTGGCTCCTGCACCTGATCGTCTGATCGAAAAGGGGCGGTCCCGCTGGGGCCGCCCCTTTTTCGTGCCCGTCGCCTTCTTGTGTTTACATCTGTAGTTCGCAAGGTGTATTAGGCGACAAATACACCAGGGAGATGATCATGCGTCCGACGGCCTATCTGCTCACCCTCATGCTTGGCGTCGCGGCGACGAGCGCCCAGGCAGAAGAAATCGCCGGGCAGCGGGAGGGGGATGCGCTGATCTATCGTGTTGGCGATTTCGACAGTGTCGGGCTTGGCACCTCGGCCACGGTGGACGTGCGGGTCGGCCCATCCTGGTCGGTGCGTGTCAACGGGCCGGCAGAGGCGGTGGCGCGCCTGAAGATCGATCGCGAAGGGCGAGCGCTCAGCATTCGCCCGCGCAACAATTGGCGCAACAACCGTTCGGCGGCGGATCAGCAGGTCCGCGTCAGCATCACCATGCCCCGACTGGCGAGTGCCAGCATCGGGGGCTCCGGCCGGATGACGGTGGACCGGGTGACGGGTGAGAGCCTGCGCGCCAGCGTGGGCGGATCGGGCAGCCTGTCGCTCGGCACGGTGGCAGTCGGCGACCTGGCGGTATCGATCGGCGGATCGGGCGACATTTCAGCCGCGGGCCGCGCCGAGCGCCTGACAGTGCGCAATAGCGGATCCGGCAGGTTCGCCGCGCCTGATCTCCGGGCAAGGAGCGCCACCGTCTCCGCCGCCGGATCGGGCCGCGTGCGCGCCCTGGTCGATGGCCCCGCCACCGTGTCGCTGGCCGGCAGTGGGGTGGTCGATCTGGGCAAGGGCGCGCGCTGCACCGTGCGGCGTGCAGGAAGCGGCCGGGCGATCTGCGGCGGCTGAGACTTGCCGAACGCCGCCGCGTGTATTAGTGTAGCAATACACAGGAGGATGTTATGCGCGGTTCGGCTTTGGCTCTCTTGATCCCGTTGGCGGCATGTGGCGTCTGGTCGGGCGATGACGATACGCCCGGCGTTGCCGGCACCGGCAGCGGAAACGAGCGCAGCTATGCCGTCGCTGACTTTTCCAGCATCGACCAGCGCGGGCCTGACGACGTGGACGTTCGCGTCGGAACCGGATTCTCCGTGCGGGCGGAGGGCGAGCCCGACGTGCTTTCGCGCGTGAAGATCGCCAAGGATGGCGACCGCCTGCTGATCACCCGGCAGGGCAGCGGGATCAACTGGAGCTCGGGCTCGGTAAAGATCTACGTTACCATGCCGCGTATCGAGGCGGCTCGGCTGGCAGGATCGGGCGACATTGCGGTGGACCGGATCGAGGGCGCCAAGTTCGACGGCAGCATCGCGGGCTCGGGCACGCTGGACCTCGGCCGAGTGGGCGTCGACCAGCTTGAACTTTCGATCGCCGGCTCTGGCAGTGCGAAGGCGGCCGGCGAGGCAGACGCGCTGGCGGTGAACATCGCGGGCTCTGGCGACGTGGAGGCGGCGGGGCTGCGTGCCGCCAGTGCCGATGTGAACATCGCGGGAGCTGGCAACGTCCGCGCGGTGGTGAACGGACCCGCCAAAGTGGCCATCATGGGAGCGGGCGATGTTGACCTCGGCCCGCAGGCGAAGTGCGAGATCACCAAGGTCGGCGCTGGCGACGTGCGCTGCGGCGGCTGAGCCCTTGCGCGCGGCTGGTGGTTGGTGCGACTGGCCGCGCCATGATCGCGCGCTTTTTATGTCTTCCGCTGCTCCTGGCGGCTGTGCCAGCGGCAGCGGCGGATCGGGTCGTCTCCGTCGGCAGTTTCGAGCGGGTACGCGTTGACGGCCCCTTTGAGGTGCGGATCGTCACCGGCGCTTCGCCGGGCGCGACGATCAAGGGCGATCGCGACCTGATCGAGCGGGTTGCGATCGCGGTGAATGGCGCGACCCTAACCGTTCGGATGGGCTCGGGCGGTTGGGGCGAGCGATTCGCCAACGCCAATGCCGCGGCGGCGATCATCACCCTTTCCACGCCGCGCCTGGGCAATCTGGCAGTGGCCGCCGGGGCGCGCACCACCGTCAATCGCATGGCCGGGCAGCAGGTGGCGGTCGCCGTTCATGGTGCCGGCAGCCTGACGATCGACCGGATCGAGGCCGATCAGTTCACCGCATCGCTGCTGGGCTCCGGGGCGCTGACGGTCGCCGGGCAGGCGAATCGGGCGCGGCTGAGCAGCGACGGAACCGGCACCATCGACGCGGCCAAACTGGCGGTGAAAGATTTGACGGTACAGCTGAACGGCCTGGGTGAAACCACGGCAATGGCGCGTCAAACCGCGCAGGTGAGCACGACCGGGTTGGGCAGGGTCATCATCACCGGGCCGGCGAAATGTACCGTGCGCGCGGCGGCGGGCGGGCCAGTGGTCTGCGGGACGCGCAAATAGCCACAGCCGCCCGATCGGGCGGGGCTGATGCCGTTCCGCGTGAAGCGCCTGCGTTCGTCAGGCCGATTCAGCGGACCGTGACTGAGCACGAATCACCGTCGGCGCCGACGCAAGGGAGCAATCCGATACCGTCGGCGAACGCAGTTCGTGCGCGTTCGCCGATCACGTCGGATTACTTGATCTTTGCTTCCTTGAACTCGACGTGCTTGCGCACGACGGGATCATACTTGTTGAAGCTCAGCTTTTCCGTCTTGGTACGGGGGTTCTTCTTGGTGACATAGAAGAAGCCGGTGTCAGCCGAGCTGACGAGCTTGATCTTGACGGTGGTCGGCTTTGCCATGACCCGCGAATCCTGTTCTTGAAGCGAAACAAAAAATAGCGGCGAGCGTGGGCGCGCCGCTTTCAGAGGCGGGCGCATGCAGGATCATCGTCGGAAAGTCAAGCCGAGGGCGGCTTTAACGGCGCCTTCATGCCGATCCCGCACGAGCGAACCGACGCCCGAGTAGCCCGTGCCGCATGGCGTCTGCATAAGGGGATTATGCGTGAGCAACAACAAGGCAGGGATGTGCTCGCCGCGCTGCGGGCGGCGGGCCGCGCACGCCGGATCTGATCGGCGCCCATGGACGCGCTGATGGCAGCCCTGGTGCTGGGCGCGATATGCCAGGCCGGCGACAAAACGCCGTGGCTGGCGTCGATTCTCGCCGATCGATTTCGCGTACCGGCGGTCGTGATCGGCGCTACCGCCGTCGCGCTCGCCGGGAATTACGCGCTGGGTGTGGTGGGGGCGATTATCCTTGCCCCGCTGTTGTCCCAGGAAGCGCGCCTGCTGCTACTGGCGCTCGCCCTTGTGCTGGCCGCGCTGAGCACCACCATCCGCTCCCGATCGCCGGATCGGCTGGAGGGATGGCGCCTGGGAGCACCGGGCACGAGCACGCTCGGCCTGGCGATCATGATCTTCGGCGATCGGATGCAGTTCATCGT
The DNA here is from genome assembly GCF_001557395.1 of Sphingomonas sp. CCH5-D11. Taxonomy (NCBI): domain Bacteria; kingdom Pseudomonadati; phylum Pseudomonadota; class Alphaproteobacteria; order Sphingomonadales; family Sphingomonadaceae; genus Sphingomonas; species Sphingomonas sp. CCH5-D11. The sequence continues at coordinate 9,748 of NZ_LSKH01000094.1, forward strand.
CCTGGCGCTCGCCGTGCGGAGCGAGCTGCCCTGGCTGGCGGCGGTCGGCGGGACGATCGGCGCGCTGGCGATCACCATCCCCGCGACGCTGATGGGGGAACGCCAATGGCTTGCGCTGCCGCAGCGCGCGATCCGCCTTGTCTCCGCGTTGGTGCTGGGCGTGGCGGGGATCGTCATCGGCCTGTCGGCGGTGCGGCTGATCTGAGGCAAATATGGGCGGGAGGTCGGATGCGTCGGGAGCGATTCCGCGATCGAACCGTTAACGCAACGAAGCCTAATTTCTGGAGCGCCCAACCGTGTCCGATATTGCCCCCGACCTGAAGACCCCGTCCGATCTGCGCCGCAACGACACCCGATCGGTTGCCGACGCGCTGAACGCCGCGCTGGCGGATTGCTATGCGCTGTACCTCAAGACCAAGAACTTCCACTGGCATGTCTCAGGCCCGCATTTCCGGGATTATCACCTGTTGCTGGACGATCAGGCGACGCAGATCCTGGGTGTGACCGACGCCATCGCGGAGCGTGTGCGCAAGACGGGCAATGTGACGCTGCGTTCGATCGGAGACATTTCGCGGCGCCAGACGATCACCGACAATGATCGCGAGTTCGTCCCGGCGGACGAGATGCTGAGTGAATTGCGTGATGATAATCTGAAGCTCGTGGAAAGTTTCCGCGTGGTGAAGGACGCCGCCGACGCGGCGAAGGACAATGCCACCAGCGGCATCGTGGACGAATGGACCGATCAGGCGGAGGAGCGTGCCTGGTTCCTGTTCGAGGCGAGCCGCAAGGCCTGAGGCGCGCCCGATATGCTCAGCGGCTGGCGCCGGGCGCCGGCCGCTGCGTGCCGTGCAGCCGAAGCAGCCAAATGTCCGGTGGCGCGCCCAGCCGCAGCGGCAACATGCTGGTGCCGAGGCCGGCACCGATCACCACCGTTCGCCGCCCCTCGCGGATGATCCCGCAGGCGTAGCGACGGCCATGGCGCGCCGGTATCCATAAGGCGCCAACCAGCGGCAGGACCACCTGGCCGCAATGGGTGTGCCCGGCGAGCAGCAACGATATGTCAGCGGGCATTTCCGGTGCGAGATCCGGGGAGTGCGTAAGGAGCAGGCGCGCGCCGGGAAGCGCGCGTAGCTGTCGCGCCGTTTCCGCCAATCGATCATGGCCGCTATAGTCGTCGCCCACGCCGCCTACCGCCAAAGGCCCGCGGCGCACCGCGACATTTTCCAGCACGGTGACACCAGCGCTGCGAAGCGCGGCCGTCACGCCGGCCGGATCGCTGTCATTATCGTGATTACCGAGTACGGCGATCGTCCCGAGCGGCGGGCGGAGCCGGCGGAAGGCCCGGGTGAGCGCCGGCGCCGCCGCGTGCGCCGTTTGCGCATCATGCCCATGGATGAAGTCACCGGCGATCAGCGCGAGGTCCGGGCGTTCGGCCGCGATCTGATCCATCACCCGCACGAGCCGCGCGGGCGACATGGCGCCGCCACCGACATGGATGTCGCTCGCCAGCGCCACCGTGATCGGCGGCGCGCCGGCGGGCCAATCGGGAAGCGCGATCGAGCCGCGCCGCACCACGGCAGGGCCATGCGCCTCGCGCCAGGCATAGACGATCAGCCCGGCGCCGGCGATAGCGATCAGCAACAGGATCAGGAGCGTGGTGCGGAGCGCGCGAGTCATCAATGCTCGCTAGCCGGAGCGCATCGGCCACGCCAAGCGTTGCACCATCCATGCACGCCTTCGCGCAGCTACTCGACTCGCTGATCTACACCCGCTCGCGCAACGCGAAGCTAAAGCTCATCGGAGACTATCTCCGCACCACGCCCGATCCCGACCGCGGCTGGGCGATGGCGGCGCTCACGGGCGACCTCGACATTGCCGGGGTGAAGCCGGCGGTGATCCGGGGGCTGATCGAGGAACGGGTCGATCCCGTGCTGTATCGCATGAGCCGCGACTTCGTGGGCGATTCGGCGGAAACCATCGCCCTGCTGTGGCCGGCGCCCGATCTCCCGGACAAGCCCGAGCCGCTGTCGGTGGCGAGGGTGATCGACCGGCTGATGCACCTGTCGCGCAGCGAGGCGCCGGGCGCGCTGGCGCAGATGCTGGACGTACTGGATGCCGAGGAGCGCTTTGCGCTGCTGAAGATGGCGACTGGTGCGCTGCGCGTCGGTGTCTCGGCGCGGCTTGCCAAACAGGCGCTGGCGGATACGTTCGGCATCGACGTGGATGCGGTGGAGGAGGTGTGGCACGGGATCGAGCCGCCCTACGCCAGCCTGTTCGCCTGGGCCGAGGGGCGCGGCGAGCAGCCGACGGCGGACAATGTGCCGGTGTTCCGCCCCTTCATGCTGGCGCATCCGCTGGAGGACCTGCGCGTCGACCTTTCCGATTATGCCGCGGAATGGAAATGGGACGGCATCCGGGTGCAGATCGTTCATCTGGCCGGCGAGACGCGGCTTTACAGCCGCACCGGCGATGATGTGACCCGCGCCTTTCCCGACGTCGCATCCGCCTTCGCCGAACATGGCGTGGTGGATGGCGAGCTACTGGTGCGCGGCGAGGCGCAGGGCGGCACGCTGGAGGAAGGCGGCGGCGCCGCGAGCTTCAACGCGCTGCAGCAGCGGCTGGGCCGCAAGGTGGTTTCGCCCAAGATGCTGGACGAGGCGCCCGCTTTCGTTCGCCTGTACGACATATTGTTCGACGGGGCGGAGGATTTGCGCGCTTTGCCGTGGCATGAGCGCCGGGCGCGGCTGGAGCTCTTCGCCGAGCGGCTGAACCCGGACCGCTTCGACGTCAGCGCGCTGATCGAGGCAGAGGATTTCACCGAGCTTGAAGGCATCCGTGCCGGCGCGCGCGATGCGGCGATCGAAGGCGTGATGCTGAAGCGGCGGGACGCGCCCTATGTACCCGGTCGGCGCGCTGGCCTGTGGTACAAGTGGAAGCGCGATCCGCTGACCGCCGATTGCGTGATGATGTATGCGCAGCGCGGCAACGGGCGGCGATCGTCCTTTTACAGCGATTATACGTTCGGGTGCTGGACCGAGGACGGCGAGCTGCTGCCGGTGGGCAAGGCCTATTCCGGCATCACTGACGAGGAGCTGCGGCAACTCGACAAGTTCGTGCGGACGCACACGCTCAACCGCTTTGGCCCGGTACGCGAGGTTGAAAAGACGCTGGTGCTGGAAGTGGCGTTCGATTCGATCCATGCGTCCAAGCGGCACAAGTCGGGCGTGGCGATGCGCTTTCCCCGGATCTCGCGCATCCGGACGGACAAGCCGGCGGCGGAGGCGGATACGCTGGCAGCGTTGCAGCGGCTGGTGACCTGATCCGGCGCGTGGGCGGATTAGCCGCGGGTCAGTTGCGGTGCGAGGCGGCGGACATCGAGATTGTCGACTTCCGCGATCAGCACCGTGCCGAGCCGCCAGTCCCCGGTAGCCACCAAAAGCCCCTCGCGCGTGGCGCGCACATCGCCCCAGACGATCTCGCGCGCGGCCGCGTCGGCGCGGCGCATCTTGACGACCGCGACCCGCAGGCCTTCTCCGAAGACGAGCGCCGCCTGTCCATCGCGCCCAACCGCTGCCGAGAGCGGGACGAAGCCGGTGAGCGCTTCGCCGGCGGCCTGCATTGCCTCTTCGGGCGTATGGAGGCGACTGCCCCCGCCGCGTCGCAGCAGCCAGAAGGCCGCAGTGCCCAGCGCGATCACCGTGGCGAGCGCCGCGCCCGCCAGGATCCCGATCATTTGGGAGGCGCCACCGCGTCCATCAGCGGGCGCAGGCCCGTGATGTCATAGCCCGCACCGCGTGCGCTGGCAGTCAGCGCGTCCGCATCGCCGCCAAGCCCGGCCTGCGACAAGGCCCACAGGTTACAGGAGCGCGTGCCCGAGCGGCAATAGGCCAGCACCGGGCCGTTCGCGGCACCCAGCGCGTCGATCATCGCGGTTACCTGCGGCATCGAAAAACCGGCATGGGTGATCGGGATCGCGGTATAGGACAGGCCATGATCCTCCGCCGCGGCGCGGATCGCATCGCCGCCGGGCTGGCCATCTTCCTCGCCGTCCGGGCGATTGTTGACGATGGCGACGAACCCAGCCGCCTTGATCGCGGGGATATCTTCCGGGTCAATTTGCGGGGCGACGGAGATACGATCATCGATACGGCGAATGTCGAGCATGATGCGCAGATAGCGCAGGTTGGCGCGGGGGAGAACCGGTTCGCCGGCTGAATTTACCCTCCTCCGTAATTGCCGCAAAAGCGGCGAAACAGGGCCGCTGCGGTCGCCGCTCCTCCGGTGGACCTTCGCCTATGGTACGCGCCTGCGCGGGGATGACGCGCGATTTTGGGAGGGGCCTAGTTCTCGCGAATCACGCGGAGGAACGCCTCGCCATAGGCATCCAGCTTGCGCTGTCCGACTCCGGTGAGGTGCGCCATCGCGGACAGCGAGCCGGGGCGTCGCGCCGCCATTTCGCGCAGCACCGAATCATGGAAGATGACATAGGGCGGCACGCCGGCCTCCTGCGCCAGCTCCCGCCGCCGGGTGCGCAGCGCCTCGAACAGTGCATCGCCGACCGGATTGGGTGCCGCGTCGCCGCCGCGCCGCCGTCGTTCGCGCTTGGGCGGAACCACCAGCGAGAGCGTGTCCTCGCCTTTTATCAGCGCGCGGGCGGCAGGGCCGAACTCGAGCCCGCCGTGCGGATTGGTCCGCAGCGCGTCGCGCAGCAGGAGCGCGCGGCCGACCGGTTTCAGCAGCGCCGCTTCATCGCCCGATACGATGTTCCATACCGACAGCGCCTCATGTCCGTTCATCAGGCTGCGGTCGGAGGATTTTCCGGTCAGCACCGTTTCAATGTAGGTCGCACCGAAGCTTTGCCCCGTTCGGAATACGGCGGAGAGATATTTGCGTGCCGTCTCGGTCGCGTCGACCGCCGCGGGCGGCGACAGGCAATTGTCGCAATTGCCGCAGCGTTCGGGCGGATGCTCGCCGAAATGCGCCAGCAGGATGCGGCGGCGGCATCCCGCCGTCTCGACCAGCGCGCCCAGCGCATTGAGGCGGGCACGCTCGCCCGGCTGGCGCTGCGGATCCAGCTCGGCGATACGCTGGCGCGCGCGGGCGAAATCCTCCGCGCCCCAGAAGAGATGCGCGACGGAGGGATCGCCATCGCGCCCCGCACGGCCGGTTTCCTGATAATAGGCCTCGATCGACTTTGGCAGGCCGGCATGCGCCACGAACCGTACGTCCGGCTTGTCGATCCCCATGCCGAAGGCGACCGTGGCGACGATCACCATGTCCTCGCTTTCGACGAACTTCGCCTGGTTGCGGCGGCGGACCTCAGGGTCCAGCCCGGCGTGATAGGCGCGCACCGGGCGGCCAGTCGCGGTGCGCAGCGCGTCGGCCAGCTTCTCCGTTCCGGCGCGGGTCTGGGCATAGACGATGCCGGGGCCGGGCGTGTCGCGGATCAGATCCGCGATTTGCCGCGTCGTATTGTCGCGCGTGGAAATGGCATAGCGAATGTTTGGCCGATCGAAGCCGGCGACGATCATTCCGTCCGCGCCGATCCCGAGCTGTTCAAGAATGTCGGCGCGGGTGTGTTCGTCGGCAGTGGCGGTCAGCGCCAGCCGCGGCACATCGCCGTAGCGGTCGAGCAATGGTCGGAGCAGGCGATAATCGGGCCGGAAATCATGGCCCCATTCACTGACGCAGTGCGCCTCGTCGATGGCGAACAGCGCGACACGCCCTCGATCGAGCAACTCGCGGAAATCCGCGGTCGAGGCGCGTTCCGGCGCGACGTACAAGAGGTCCAGCGTGCCATCGAGAAAACGGCCGCGCGTCTCGGCCTTGTTCTCGTCGACGCTGGTGAGGGTGGCCGCCCGGATCCCCACCGCCTCTGCGGCGCGAAGCTGATCATGCATCAATGCGATTAGCGGCGACACGACGATGCAAGTGCCGTCCAGCATGGTGGCGGGAAGCTGATACGTCAGCGACTTGCCGGCGCCGGTCGGCATCACCGCGAGCGTCGATTGCCCGGCCAGCACCCGATCCACCACCTGGCGCTGCACACCGCGGAAATCGGGGAAACCAAACAGCTTCTGGAGGGCGGGAACGGGATCAACAGCCATTCCGCTTGGCTCTAGGCCCGCTGGATCGCAGCGGCAACCGGCGGAGTTCCGGTGCATCCGGCGCCGCGATCGGCTAGGATCATCCCATGAACAATGTACGAGACAATCGGGCCGAACAGGAATTCGAGCTGGACCTGGACGGCTATCGCGCGGTCGCCGCCTATCAGCGGGAAGGCGATCGGATCGTCTTCACCCATACGGTCGTCCCCAAGGAGATCGAGGGGCGAGGCGTCGGCTCCAAGCTGATCCGCGCGGCGTTGGACAGCGCGCGCGATCAGAAGCTGAAGGTGGTGGCGCAATGCCCGTTCGTGGCCGCGTTCATCGCCAAGCATCCGGCGTATCGCGACCTCCTCGCCTGACGTCCGCAGGGGTTACTCGGCGACCTCTTCCTCCGCCTCGCGCCGCTCGTTCGCCTGGCGGGCCCATAGTTCGGCATAGGTGCCGCCGGCGCGGAGCAGATCGTTGTGGGTGCCTTGCTCGACGACGCGGCCGGCCTCCAGCACGACGATCTTGTCCGCATGAACCACGGTGGACAGGCGATGGGCGATGACGATGGTGGTGCGGCCACGTTCGATCGCCTCCAGCGTCGCCATGATGTCCGCTTCCGTCCGGCTGTCGAGCGCGCTCGTCGCCTCGTCTAGGATCAGCACCGGCGGATTCTTGAGCAGGGTACGCGCGATCGCCACGCGCTGCTTTTCGCCACCCGACAGCTTCAAGCCGCGTTCGCCGACGCGGGTGTCATAACCGTCGGGCTGCGCCTCGATGAAGCCGGCGATCGCCGCGCCGCGCGCCGCCGCGCGGATCTCGGCCTCGCCGGCACCTTCGCGACCGTAGGCAATATTGTAGCCGATCGTATCATTGAACAGCACCGTATCCTGCGGCACGATGCCAATCGCAGCGCGCAGTGACGCCTGGGATACGGCGGCGATATCCTGGCCGTCGATCGTGATCCGCCCGCCGGTAAGATCGTAGAAGCGGTAGAGCAGCCGCGCGAGCGTGGACTTGCCCGCGCCCGATGGGCCGACCACTGCCACCGTCGCGCCGGCGGGGATATCAAGGTCGATCCCCTTCAATATGTCGCGCTCAGGCTCATAGCCGAAGCGCACATTCTCGAAGCGGACGTGCCCGCTGCTGACCTCGATCGCCCGCGCGCCGGGCGCGTCGACCACTTCGGATGGCGTGTCGACGAGATCGAACATGGACCCCATGTCGATCACGCCTTGGCGGATCGTGCGATAGACCATGCCGAGGAGGTCAAGCGGGCGGAAGAGCTGCGAGAGCAGGGTCGACACCAGCACCACGTCACCCGCCGAAAAGCGGCCCTGCGCCCAGCCCCAGACGACGAACGCCATGCCGGCGCCCAGCATCAGGTTGGTGATCGCCGCCTGGCCGATGTTCAGCCAGGCCAGGCTGTTTTCCGACTTCACTGCTGCCCGGGAATAAGCGGACATGGCTGCATCGTAGCGCCGTGCCTCGCGTTCCTCGGCGCCAAAATACTTCACGGTCTCGAAGTTCAGCAGCGAATCCACGGCATGGGCTACCGCGCCGGCGTCGAGATCGTTCATCCGTTCGCGCAAGCTCGCGCGCCAGTCCGTCACCATCCGGGTAAACCAGATGTAGACGGCAACCATCAAGACCGTAGCCGCGACCAGCGGCCAGCCGAACTTCACCCAGAAGATGCCGAGTACCAGGCTGAGCTCGAGCACCGTCGGCGCGATGTTGAAGAGGAGGAAATAGAGCATCGTGTCGATGCTCTTGGTGCCGCGCTCGACCACCTTGGTGACCGCGCCGGTGCGCCGTTCCAGGTGAAAGCGGAGCGACAGGTCATGCAGGTGGCGGAACACCTGGGCAGCAAGGCGGCGCGTCGCCTCCTGCCCGACCTTCTCGAACACCGTGTTGCGCAAATTGTCGAACAAGGTGGCGCCGAAGCGGCCGGCCGCATAGCCCAGCACCAGCAGAACCACGAGCGTGGTTGGCGAGCGCGGGATTGTCGCCATTCCGTCGACGGCGCCTTGCAGCGCGAAAGGCGCGCCATAAACCTGGACCAGCTTCGACACGATCACCAGCGCCATGGCGCCGACGACACGCAGCTTCATGCCCGGCGCATCGGCGGGCCAGAGATAGGGGAGAAATCGGCGAAGCGTCGGCCCAAGCGGGCGATCAACGCTGCGCCCGGTAGGATCGGACGGTGGCATTGCGACCTATGTCGGGGTGCGGTCGCGCCGGCGCAATGGGCAAGCGAACCGTCAAAAGAGCGTTAACGTCGGAACACCCGACGAAGCCAATGCGTTGAATAGGCAGAGTGGAGGCGGGAATGCAACCGATTTTCTTCGTGCTGGCGATCATGGGCTGCGGCGACGACCAGCAGGCGTGCGCTGAGGCGCGTGTTGAGCCGGTTCGCTACGCCACCGTGCAGCAATGCCAGGCTGATCTGCCGGCGGCATTGGCGCGCAATACCGACCTGTCGTTCCCGGTGATCAGTGCCGCTTGCCGTGCCAATGGGCCGCAGTGGGTGAGCAAAAGCGAGGGTTCGCCGCGCGGGTGAGTTCTCGCGGGGAGGCGCATATTAGCGCGGTGAATGCCGTAAGGTCGAGGCCGCTACAGCCATCTTGATCGTCATGCCGGGCTTGTCCCGGCATCCAGCGTTCGGCGCTGCCCACAGTCGCTGGGTAAGTGGAGGTCTGGATGCCGAGACGAGCCCGGCATGACGTCTTGCGCTAACCGCAGCATCATTCAGACCGTGTCACCCCGGACTTGATCCGGGGTCCATGGTGCCGCGAACGCTGTCCGCCGTTACGTCCCGCAGCGTTCGCGGATCGATGGATCCCGGATCAAGTCCGGGACGACGGCCCATGCGCGGAGAGCGGCTTGCCAAACAAGAAGGGCGCCGGTCTCGCGACCAGCGCCCTTTCAATCACTCCGCTTCGACCTTCGCCTTGCCGCCTTTCTTGCGCGGCTTCTTGGGCGCCGCGCCGACGATTTCGAACGTCAGCGCATTGTCCTTCAGCTTCACCACGACCTCGCCGCCATGGACGAGCTTGCCGAACAGCAGTTCCTCGGCGAGCGGCTGCTTGATCTTTTCCTGGATCAAACGACCCATCGGACGCGCGCCGTAGAGCTTGTCATAGCCCTTGTCGGTCAACCACTTGCGCGCTTCCTCGTCGAGCTTGATGTGGACGTCGCGATCGGCCAGCTGCAGCTCCAGCTGGAGGATGAACTTGTCCACCACGCGGGCGACGACCTCCGGCGGGAGGTAGCCGAACGGCACGATCGCATCGAGACGGTTGCGGAATTCCGGCGTGAAGAGCCGCTGCACCGCCTGCTCGTCCTCACCCTCGCGGGAGAGATTGCCGAAGCCGAGCGTCTCGCGCGCCATGTCGCTTGCGCCCGCATTGGTCGTCATGATCAGGATGACGTTGCGGAAATCGACCGTCTTGCCGTGCTGGTCGGTCAGGCGGCCGTTGTCCATCACCTGCAGGAGGATGTTGAACAGATCCGGATGCGCCTTCTCGATCTCGTCGAGCAGGAGCACGCAATGCGGGTTCTGGTCGACCGCGTCCGTGAGCAGACCGCCCTGGTCGAAGCCGACATAGCCCGGGGGCGCACCGATCAACCGCGAGACCGAGTGGCGCTCCATATATTCGGACATGTCGAACCGCTGGAGCGGGATGCCCATGATGACGCTAAGCTGCTTGGCGACCTCCGTCTTGCCGACGCCAGTGGGGCCGGTGAAGAGGTAGTTGCCAATCGGCTTTTCGGGATCGCGCAGGCCGGCACGGCTGAGCTTGATCGCCGAGGCCAGGTTCTCGATCGCCTTGTTCTGCCCGAACACGACGCGCTTGAGATCGGTCTCGAGCGTCTCCAGCACCTTCTTGTCGTCGGTCGACACGCTCTTCGGCGGGATGCGGGCCATCGTCGCGATGACCTGCTCGATCTCCTTGGGGGTGATCGTCTTCTTCCGCTTGGACGGCGCCACGAGCATCTGCATCGCGCCAACTTCGTCGATCACGTCGATCGCCTTGTCCGGCAGCTTGCGGTCGTTGATGTACCGTGCGCTGAGTTCCACGGCCGACTTGATCGCGTCGGGCGTGTACTTGACGTCATGGTGGCTCTCGAAAGCCGATCGCAGGCCGGCGAGGATCTTGATCGTGTCCTCGATCGTCGGCTCGTTCACGTCGATCTTCTGGAACCGGCGCAGCAGCGCGCGATCCTTCTCGAAGTGATTGCGGAACTCCTTGTAGGTGGTCGAGCCGATGCAGCGGATCGTGCCGCCCGACAGCGCGGGCTTCAGCAGATTAGACGCATCCATCGCGCCGCCGCTGGTCGCGCCGGCGCCGATGACGGTGTGGATCTCATCGATGAAGAGCACCGCGTGCGGCAGCTTCTCCAGCTCGTTGACGACCTGCTTCAGCCGCTCCTCGAAGTCGCCGCGATAGCGCGTGCCAGCAAGCAGCGCGCCCATGTCGAGCGAGTAAATAACGGCAGGCTTCAGCACGTCAGGCACGTCGCCCTCTACGATCTTGCGTGCGAGTCCTTCCGCGATGGCGGTCTTGCCGACGCCCGGATCGCCCACATAGAGCGGGTTGTTCTTCGAGCGGCGGCACAGGATCTGCACCGTGCGGTCAACCTCCGGCCCGCGGCCGATCAGCGGATCGACCTTGCCGTTGCGCGCCTTTTCATTGAGGTCGACGGTGAACTGCTTGAGCGCGCTTTCGCCCTTGGCGCCCTTTTCGACTGGCTTCTTCTCTTCCTTGTCCTCGGCGCCCTTGGGGGTGGAGGCTTCCGGTGCGGACGCGCCCTTGCCGACGCCGTGGCTGATATAGCTGACGGCATCCAGCCGGCTCATGTCCTGCTGCTGCAGGAAATAGACGGCATAGCTTTCGCGTTCGGAGAAGAGCGCGACCAGCACGTTGGCGCCGGTCACTTCGTCGCGGCCGGATGACTGGACGTGCAGGATCGCACGCTGCACCACACGCTGGAAGCCGCTGGTGGGAGAGGGGTCGGTCTGCTGATCGACCTTCAATGCGCCAAGCTCGGTGTCGAGATAATGCGCGACGGTGGTTTTCAGTTCGCCGAGATCAACGCCGCACGCCGTCATCACCTGGCTGGCATGCTCGTCATCGACAAGCGCGAACAGCAGGTGTTCAAGCGTGGCATATTCGTGGCGCCGCGCGGACGCAGCCTCGAGCGCCTTGTGCAGCGTGGTCTCGAGAGCGCTGGCAAAGGATGGCATTCAGGATACTCCAACCGGGCCGTGGAGCGACGTCTGGGGGGCAGGCGTCCGGCCCTTTCCTACAATGTCGTGATTGGACCCGCCGGCATCAAGCAGCAGGCCGAAGGGCGTCGTGGCCCCGCATCGGCATATGGCATCGCGGCCAGCCGATGCTGCGCGGGTCATCGCTTGAACAGGGCGTCCGCGCTGGCGCGATGATTCACCGCATGGTCGATCTTCTTGCGACTGCGGGCGATTTCGCCCTCAAGCGCGGCGATCCGCGCCTCCAGCTCAGCCACCGACAGGCGATCGAGATCCTCTCGCAGCAAGGCGGTCAGGGGATCGTCGGGCCGGGACCCAAGGATATCATCCAGATCCATGAGGCGCATCGTTGACCGCTGCGGGTGCGAAGTCAATAAGGCCGCCCCATGCATTTGCCGATGCTAGGTGTGGGGGAAACGGCGATGAACGACATTCCGGCGATGATGCGGGCGATCGATCCCGAAGCACATGGCGGCCCGGAGGTGCTGACCCTGGTGGAGCGGCCCGTGCCGGTGCTGAAGCCGGGCGAGGTGCTGATCCGAGTCGCCGCAGCGGGCGTGAACCGGCCCGACGTGATGCAGCGCAAGGGCGTCTATCCGCCGCCGCCGGGCGCGCCCAGCATCTATGGTCTGGAAGTGTCGGGCGACGTGGTGGCGATGGCGCCCGATGTGGCGTCGCTGATGATCGGCCAGCCGGTCTGCGCATTGGTGGCCGGCGGCGGCTATGCCGATTATGTCGCCGCCCCCGCCGGCCAGTGCCTGCCGGTGCCGGAACTGATGTCCATGGTGGAAGCGGCGGCGATGCCCGAAACCCTGTTCACCGTGTGGACCAACCTGTTCGAGCGCGCCTACGCCAATGAAGGCGATACGGTGCTGGTCCACGGCGGCACCAGCGGCATCGGCACCATGGCGATCGCCTTGTGCAACATCTTCGGCGTTACGATCATCGTCACAGCGGGCTCGGACGACAAGGTCGCGGCGGCCAGAGCGCTCGGCGCCGATCACGCCATCAACTACAAGACCGAGGACTTCGTCGAGCGGGTGAAGGAAATCACTGGCGGCAAGGGCGTGGCCGCCGTGCTCGACATGGTTGGTGGAGACTATATTCCGCGCAATCTCAAATGCCTGGCGGAAGACGGCCGGCATGTCTCGATTGCGGTGCAGGGCGGGGCCAAGGCCACGATCCCGATCTTCGAGGTGATGATGCGCCGCCTGACGCTGACCGGCTCCACGCTCCGCGCGCGCGATCTGGGGTTCAAGGCGATGGTGGCCGACGAACTGGCGCGCACCGTATGGCCGCACGCCGAGGCGGGACGGCTGAAGCCGGTGATCGACAAGGTGTTCCCGCTGGCCGAGGCGGCGGAAGCGCACCGGCGCATGGAGGCGGGCGACCATGTGGGCAAGATCGTCCTGACGATGGAGTGATCCTCCTCACCGTTCGCCCTGAGCTTGTCGAAGGGTGCGCCACACTCGTGTCGCGCATCGGACACGTGCTTCGACAGGCTCAGCACGAGCGGCGGGTGTGATTACCGGCCGATCCGCTCTGCGAGCCAGTTCGCCGCGGCCTCGGGCGTCGCCTTGTCGCTGTCGCGATCGACCATGTAGTTCGCCTCGCGCATCGCTGTTACGTCGATCGCGCTGATCAGCGGACGTAGTGCCTCGGTGAACCGGGCGTCGTTGGCGCGGCGTGGCGAGATCAACAGGATGGCGTCATAGCCGGGGATCGCCTGTTTCGGGTCGCTGAGCACGCGCAGCTTGTCCGCCGCGATCCGCCCGTCGGAGGAAAAGGCGCTGATCACGTCCGCCCGGCCGCTCGCCAGCGCACGGTACATGAAGGTCGGGCTGTATGGCGTCGCCTCGGCGAAGCGCATCGCATAGGCGCGCCGCACCGCCGCCCATTCCGGCCGCTCCAGAAACTCCAGGTCGGAGCCGAGCCGTAGCTGCGGCGAGCGGGCGGCGAGATCGCCAAGCGTCGCAATTCCCAGCCTCTGAGCCTCGCTCGCACGCATCGCGAACGCATAAGCATTCTCGAAACCGAGCGGCCCCAGCAGTGTCACCCCATGCGTGCGTTTCGCCCAGCCGGCGATGGCGCGCACCTGTGCGTCGCGCGGCGGTGCATCGGTGCGCTTCATCTGTCCGGTCCAGATCGTGCCGGCGTAATCGACGTAAACATCGATCGCCCCGCTCGCGACCGCCCCGAACGCGACTGCCGAGCCGAGCCCGTCGCGATATTCGACCTCGTAGCCGGCCGCGCGCAACCGATCGCCGATGAGCCGCGCCAGGATGAACTGCTCCGAAAAGTTCTTGGCGCCGACCACGACGCGGTCACTGCCGGTGCGCCAGAGCGGGGCGGTCGCGGCCAGCGTGGCGCCAGCCAGGATCGCCAGCGCCGCCATCGTCAGCCAGCGCCGGCGGCGCGCCAGGCCGTATTCGGCCAGACCCAGCAGCGCATCCACTGCCAGCGCGAGCGCGGCGGCGGCAATGCATCCCGCCAGCACCAGCGGCCATGTCTGTGTCTGAAGCCCGGCAAAGATGAGGTCGCCGAGGCTCGGCTGGCCAACGGTGGTGGAAAGCGTCGCCGCGCCGATCGTCCAAACCGCCGCGGTGCGGATCCCGGCGGTCAGCACCGGCAGCACCAACGGCGCCTCGACGATCCGCAGCTTCTGCCAGCGCGTCATGCCGATGCCGTCGGCGGCTTCGATCACCGCCGGATCCAGCCCCTGCAGTCCCGTCACCGTGTTCCGCAGGATCGGCAGCACGGCATATAGCGTGAGCGCGAGAAGCGACGGGAGGAAGCCGAGCGCCGGCACGCCGCCGATCCACAGCAGCACGGGATAGAACAACGCCAGCAGCGCAAGGCTGGGGATCGTCTGCACGATGCTCGCGCCGCCAAGCGCCAGCCGCGCCGCGAACGGACGGCGCGCGGACCAGAAGCCGAGCGGCACGGCGATTAGGACGCCCAGCGCGATGGCCGCCATGGCGAGCGTGAGATGCTGCGCCGCGAGAACGGGCACACGGCTCCATGCATCGCTCATCGGGCGAGGTCCGCCAGGCGCTGCGCCTGCAGACGGGGCACGGCGACCAGCGCCTGTGCCGCATCCCCGCCGCCGCCGGACAGCAGCCCGGCCGGCGTCTCGTCCGCGACGATCCGCCCGTCGCGCATCACCAGCACGCGATCGGCCAGCAGCAAGGCCTCCGCCATGTCGTGCGTGACCATCACCGTGGTGAGCCCGAGCCGCGCGTGAAGCGCCCGCACCGCCTTGCCAAGCGAATCGCGCGTCACCGGATCGAGCGCGCCGAACGGCTCGTCCATCAGCATCAGCCGCGGCCCTGCGGCCAGCGCGCGCGCGACGCCGACGCGCTGGCGCTGTCCGCCGGACAGCGCAGCCGGCAGGCGCGTGGCCAGGCTGAGCGGCAGCTCAACCAGCTCGAGCAGCTCGCTGACGCGGTCATCCGACCGCTGCCCTGCAAGGCGCAGTGGCAGCGCGACATTCTCCGCCACCGTGAGGTGAGGAAATAAACCCACATTCTGAAAGACATAGCCGATGCCGCGGCGTAGCGCAGGGAGGGGAAGCCGGCGAACATCCTCGCCGTCGATGGTCACCTCGCCGGCTGTCGGCTCGACCAGCCGGTTGATCGTCTTCAGCAGGGTAGACTTGCCCGAGCCGGACGTACCCACCAACGCCACGAAACTGCCCGGTTCGATCCTGAGGGACACGCCATCGACAGCTGGAGCGGCGGCGCCAAACCGTTTGGTTACGTCGTGGAAGCCGACGGCAGGGCCACGCGATTCCACTGGCATCGACCAGGAGGATGCGGGATGCCGCGCTCCAGGTCAAACAAAGGAGCGGGGCCATGAAGACAATCCTGATCACCGGCGGCGGCTCGGGCATCGGTCGCGCGGTCGCCCAGCTGTTCTCCGAACGCGGCTGGCGGGTCGGGCTTGCCGACCGTGACGAGGCGGCGCTGAAGGCGACGGCGGCGATGCTGCCGGCCGATCGGACCACCAGCCATGTCATGGACGTGCGCTCGCCCGAGGATTGGGAGGAAGTGCTGGCCGAATTCACGCAAGCGAGCGGCGGGCGGCTGGACGTGTTGTTCAACAATGCCGGCGTGGCAGTAGGAGGGCCGTTCGGCGCCGCCTCGCTGGAGGAGATCGACCGCGCGCTGGACGTGAACATCAAGGGCGTCGTCTATGGCGCGCGGCTGGCCTATCCTTATCTCGCGGCGACGCCCGGCTCCTGCCTGCTCAACACGGCCTCGGCGGCGGGGATCTACGGCACGGCGGGAGCGGCGATCTATTCCGCGACGAAGTTCGCCGTGCGCGGCCTGACCGAAGCGCTGGACGGCGAGTGGGCGGGCGAGAACATTCGCGTGCGCAGCCTGATGCCAGGCTTCATCGACACGCCGCTGCTCACCGCGGCGGTGGGCGGATCGAACCGCAGTGTGCGCGAAACGGTGGTCGAGGCGGGGCTGGAGTTCACTCCGGTGGAGACGGTCGCGGAAGCGGCCTGGACGGCGGTGCACGGCGACCGCCTGCATACGCTGGTGGGCAAGACGGCCCGGCGGCTGGCGTTCGCGTCGCGCTGGATGCCCGGCGGGCTGCGCAATCGGATGCGGTTGGGCCGGGGGTGATCACCCAGCGCGTGGCGAGCGATGGTCGGTGATTTCGAACGAGCGGCGGACTTGGGGTGGGAAGCGGACGTATTAACCCGCGTATGCGAAAATGACGCGTCTCCGGTGAGGGGATACTATGATCAACGCTCCAGCGCGCCCTTTCGCATAATAGGAGCCGGGCGCAGAAATAACCTCGTTTATGCTACGCTGAACGGTAGGATCGACATCGATGTATAAACCGTAACGACCGAGAAAGTCGGATATACTGGGTTTTCTGGCTGCCTCTGAGGATTTATGATGTTTGTTGGACGAAGGTTGTGTGTCAAAGGTTAAGATGGGGGTTCTCTTCCACTCGTAATATTCTGGTTCCGCAGTGCCCACTGCTGAACGTATGCGGGAATCACTATTGAGTGAGCGACTCAATTTGATTAGGCGAGTCGCGTCGTGGTTATCTAGTTCGTAGACGTACAATCCAGTCTCATTAGCGCCCGGCCCGATGCCCATGCTTCGATCTTGAGAGAATAACGTGTCCCCGAGCCTAATCTGGTTTGGCATTCGGTCTCGTTCATACTCCCACACGTGAGAGGCGCAGGTCGCAAGAAACATTAATAGCGGGATGGCAAGCGCGGCAGCACAGCCGAGGTGCGGAAAACGAGCATCTTGCGTCACAAAGACCTACTACAGGTGGGAAGATCAATATATTTTAACGTCCACAACTTGGCCAAAGCCGCGGTCACAGTCGTCATGCTGAGCTTGTTTCAGCATCCTTTTTCAACCGGCAACGTCGCCTCTTTGGTTGCGTTGGACCCTGAAACGAGCTCAGGGTGACGGATCGCCTGGGGGCGCTGTGCTGGTCGCCGACCAGCGTCGATTACCCGATCAGCAGCCCCGCCAGCGCGGCGGACATGAGGTTCGCGAGGCTGCCCGCGAGCAGCGCGCGGATGCCGAGTTTGGCGATCATCGGCCGCTGGTTGGGCGCGAGGTTGCCGGTTACCGCCATCTGGATCGCGATGGAGGAGAAATTGGCAAAGCCACACAGCGCGAAGGTGACGATCGCAACGGTGCGGGGCGACAGTTCCGCCGCCTGCTTGCCAAGGTCGATATAGGCGACGAACTCGTTGAGCACGATCTTCTGGCCGAACATGCCGCCAGCGCGCAGCGCCTCGTCCCACGGCACGTTGATGAGGAACATGATCGGCGCGAAGAGATAGCCGAGCAGCATTTGAAAGCTGAGGTCCGGCCGCCCGAACAGGCCGCCGATCCCGCCGAGGATGCCGTTCGCCAGCGCCACCAGCGCCACGAATGCCAGCACCATCGCGCCGACCGCCACGGCGAGCCGTACGCCGGTCTGCGCACCCTGCGCGGCGGCCATGATGAGGTTGGCGGGCTTTTCCTCGTCATGCGTCGCTTCGGGCATCGGCTCGCCGGCCGGTTCCTCGACGGGAAGCGCCACGGGATGCGCGTTCATGCGCGCTTCGGAAACGCGGATCTCGATATCGGGATCGGGCAGGTCGCCGAGCGGCAGCTCGCCTTCGGGCGGCATGCTGCGATCGGGCATGATGATCTTCGCCATCAGGATGCCGCCAGGCGCGGCCATGAAGCTGGCGGCGAGCAGGTAATCGATGCGGATGCCCATGGAGGCGTAAGCGGCGAGGATCGTGCCCGCGACGCCCGCCATGCCGCTGGTCATCACCGTGAACAGCTGCGACGGCGTCAGCCCCGCCAGATAGGGGCGGATGACGAGCGGCGATTCGGATTGGCCGACGAAGACGTTGGCCGCCGCGCACAGGCTTTCCACCTTGGACACGCCGATCACCTTCTCGATCGCGCCGCCCAGCCAGCGGACGATCAATTGCATGACGCCGAGATAATAGAGGATTGATACAAGGCTGGCGAAGAAGATGATCACCGGCAGCGCGGCGATGGCGAAGCTGTTGCCGCCGATCGCGGGCGAGGCGAGCGGCCCGAACAGGAAGTCCACACCCGCCTTGGCATAGCCGAGCAGGTTGGACACGCCGGCCGACAGCGTGGACAGCACGCGCTTGCCCCAGTCGACGTAGAGCACCATCACGGCGATGCCGACCTGAAGCGCGAAGGCGCTGGCGACGACGCGCGGGCGGATCGCCCGACGATCGGTGGACAGGGCAACGGCAAGACCGAGAATGACCAGAATACCGGCAATGCCGATGAGAAGACGGCTCAAGTGCGGACAACCCCCGTTCGCGGGCGGAGCTCGCCAAGCCCTGCCGAATTTTTTGCGCGTCGCATCATAGAGAAAGGGGCGGCGCTTCGACAAGCGCTGGCGTGGCATTTGCGCGCGTTCTCGCGCGCGGGGCGGCCGTTTTCGGGCCGGCCGGCATGACGGAAATGCTTCCGTGAATGCCGTTCCCGATGCTACCGGCTGGCGATGGAATCGCCCGTCCCAGCGCCGATCGCGCGCTCGCTCTTCGCCTTTTCGATCTTTTACGGCGGCATGGTGTGCATCGCCGGCGTGCTCGGCAACAAGCAGGTCGCGCTTGGCCCGCTGGCGGTAGAGGCGGGCATCTTCGCCTTTCTGTTACTGGTCGCGACATCCAGCGCGATCGCGGAGCTCCATGGGCGGCATGTCGCCAATCGATTGGTGCAGATCGGGTTCATTCCGCTGATCGTGTCGCTGTTGCTGACGCTGGTGGTGCTCGCCGCGCCCGCTTCGCCGGCGATGGAGCCCGAGCGCCTGAATGCATTCGACCTGATGATGACGGGCACGCCGCGCATCTGGCTGGGCGGCATCGTCGCTTATGGCACGTCCCAGACGCTGAATGTCACCATCTTCGCCGCGCTGAAGGGCGGCGAGGGCAGCCGGCTGTTGTGGCTGCGGTCAGCCGTCGCCAGCGTGCTGTCGCAGATCGTGGACACGTTGCTGTTCGTGACCATCGCCTTCTACGGCGTGTTCCCGATCGGTGAGCTGCTGGTCGGGCAGATGATCGCCAAGGTCGTGCTGTCGATCGTGCTGGTGCCGCCGTTGATCTACGGCTTCGTGGCGCTGGGCCGGCGGCTGGACAGATAGGTTCGTTAGCCCTGAGCTTGTCGAAGGGCGCGTCAAAAGCGCGTCTTGCGGGGCACGTGCTTCGACAGGCCCAGCACGAAGGTGAGGCAAGTCATTCTCGTGCGAACGGAGCGGCAGGTTTCGCTGCCGGGCGCTTATGCTAATGGCGCGCTCATGACCGATCACACCCCTTCGCCCGAACTGCTCGCCAAGGCCGAGACGCTCGTCGAGGCACTGCCCTATCTTCAGCGTTATGCCGGCGCGACCTTTGTCGTGAAATACGGCGGGCACGCGATGGGCGATCCCGAGGCGCAGCGCGACTTCGCCGAGGATGTGGTGCTGATGAAGGCGGTCGGCATCAACCCGGTCGTCGTTCACGGCGGCGGGCCGCAGATCGGATCGATGCTGAAGCGGCTGGGCGTCGAATCGCGCTTTGTCGACGGGCTGCGCGTGACCGACGCGGAGACGGCGCATATCGCGGAAATGGTCCTCGCCGGATCGATCAACAAGCAGATCGTCTCCTGGATCGCCGCCGCCGGTGGTCGCGCGGTTGGCATCTCGGGCAAGGACGCCGGGCTGGTGCAGGCCGAGAAGGTCGGCCGCAGCGAGCCGGATCAGCTGCAGGGCATCGAACGCAAGGTGGACCTTGGCTTCGTGGGCGAGCCAGTGGCGG
>NZ_LSKH01000095.1:0-1207 GCF_001557395.1 Sphingomonas sp. CCH5-D11
CCGAGCCGTATCACGGGTCGGACGCGACCCATATGGCGACGCGAGCGGTGCGCGAAACGCGGGACGGCGTGGATGGCTGGCTCATCAACGGCGAGAAGATGTGGACGAGCGGCATGAACTCGGCAACGCATTGCGCCCTGTTCGCGCGTACGAGCGGTGAGGACGGCGCGGCGCGCGGGATCACCTGCTTCCTGGTGCCGGCCGACGATTCGGGCGTGAAGGCGGAGGAATATCTCTGGACCTTCAACATGCCGACCGACCACCCGCGCGTGAGCTTCACCAACGTCTGGGTGCCGGATGCCGCGATCTTCGGGCCACCCGAGGGTGGGCTCGCGCTCGCGCAATCGTTTGTGCACGAGAACCGGATCAGGCAGGCCGCCGGTTCGCTCGGCTCGGCAGTTTACTGCATCGAGGAAGCCATCCGCTACGCGCGGCAACGCAAGCCGTTCGGCGAAGATCTCGCGCGCAACCAGGCAATCCAGTTCCCGCTGGTGGAACTCGCCACGCAGTGTGAGATGCTGCGCCTGCTGATCCGCAAGACGGCCTGGGAGATGGACCAGATGCCGCATCCTGAGGTGGAGAAGCGCATCTCCGACAAGGTATCGATGTGCAACTATTGGGCGAACCGCCTATGCTGTGAGGCGGCTGATCGCGCGATGCAGGTGCATGGCGGCATCGGCTATTCGCGGCACAAGGCGTTCGAGCACATCTACCGCCATCACCGCCGCTATCGCATCACCGAAGGAACCGAGGAGATCCAGATGCGCAAGGTGGCCGCCTTCCTGTTCGGCTATCTTGGTCCGCGCCGGGCGGAGTTCGCCAACCTCACGTATGATGATGTCGACTATCGCAAGCAGAGCCAGATCCGCCCGCGCAGCGGCCGGCAAGCGATCGAGACCGTTCGGGCTCCTTGTGCCGGGAGCTGAGGGCGGGACCGGTGAGGCATGTTTCCGGCCGACGCCCGGGCGTGATGGAGATGGATCGATGAGGCACCAGAGCATCCGAGCGTGGCCGGTGGGGCGCTTGATAAGGCGCCCGCGCTTGGCGCCCCGCCGTGACGCAGCCGGTTTGGTGGAGAACGCGGCGTGACCATTGCGATGCAGGCAGCGGTACCGCCGAACGCTTCGGCATCGACTGGGAGTGGCAGGGAGCAGTTCCTGGCGTCCTTGCTGGCGATGGCGCAGCGCGTCGACCCTTCGGTAACGGC
>NZ_LSKH01000096.1:0-993 GCF_001557395.1 Sphingomonas sp. CCH5-D11
GCGTCCAAAAAGGACCCCCTATCGGCGTGCAAAAGGGACCCCCTTCGTCGAGCAGCGTGACGGGTATGACGGGCGCTTTGTTCGCGCTGGTTGCGGCGTAGGGCGGGCGTAGCCCGACCGGAGGCGCAACCAGCGCGAAGCGTTCTCTGCCGGTGGTCCTGGGCGTCAACTGCGGTGCTTGAAGCGCCAGCTGTCATTGCCCGTTTCGACGATGTCGCAATGGTGGGTAATGCGGTCGAGCAGCGCGGTGGTCATCTTGGGGTCGCCAAAGACGGTCGGCCACTCGCCAAAGGCGAGGTTCGTCGTGACGATGACCGAGGTCTGCTCGTAGAGCTTGCTGACGAGGTGGAAGAGCAGTTGGCCGCCCGAGCGGGCGAACGGCAGGTAGCCAAGCTCGTCGAGCACCACCAGATCGAGCCGGGAGAGCTGGGCTGCCAGCGTGCCGGCCTTGCCAAGACGCGTTTCCTCCTCAAGCCGGTTCACCAGGTCCACCGTGTTGAAGTAGCGCCCCCGGGCGCCGGCCCGTACCACATTGGTGGTGATGGCGGTGGCGAGGTGCGTCTTGCCTGTGCCCGTCCCACCGACAAGCACGACGTTGCGCCGGCCCGGAAGAAACGAGCCGCTGTATAGCGAGCGCACCAGTCCCTCGTTGATGGGGGTGTCATCGAAGACGAAGGCGTCGAGGTCCTTCACCGCGGGCAACCTGGCGGCCGACATCCGGTAACGGACCGACGCTGCATGGCGGTGCGTCGCCTCGGCACGCAGCAGGTCGGTCAGGACCTCCATGGTCGTGCGCTTGCGCTGGAGACCGGTGGTGACCGCCTCGTCGAAGGCGCCAGCCATGCCCTTCAGCCCCAACTCGGTCATGGCCGTCATCATCTCATGCCGCTGCATGGAGACCTCGCAGGCTGTCATAGCGGTTGCAGTCGGCGCGGGGCGGATGGCGCAGCGCCAGGTCCTCCGGCGTGACAATGGCCAGCGGCCGGGGCGGCT
>NZ_LSKH01000097.1:0-36034 GCF_001557395.1 Sphingomonas sp. CCH5-D11
CCGGCCGCGTCATCGCGCTCGACTGCGTCAACGCGGTCAAGGATTACGTCCAGGGGCGCAAGCTCGTCGAAACCGCCGCCACGCCCGATCCGGCCCGGCTCGCGGATCCAGACGTTCTCCTCAAAGAGGCGTAAAACTATTGCCATTAGTTTTGGGGTTGGGTATGACGTACCTACAAACAGGAGAGGTGCGACCATGAACTTCGTCGCCGACATAGCGAGGCCGGCCGAGCGCCGCGTGACGCGGCTGTCTGACCTGACCGACAGTCAGCAGGAGGCTATTCGCCGGATCCCCGCCGAAAAGGACGCCGTCAACGTCCCGCTCGCGGCTACGCGTCCGAACGAGATCTTCACCGGTCGCGAGCGGTTTGACGCCGAACAAGCAAATATCTTTCAGAAGCACGCCGTGCCGATCGCTCTAGCGGCGGTACTGCCGGAAGCAGGGTCGGTCGTCGCGATTGAGGCCTATGGCAAGCCCTTGCTCGTTACCCGCACGCGCGCCGACGAGATCAAGGTCTTCATCAACGCCTGCCAGCACAAGGGCGCGAAGCTGGTGGAGGATTGCGTTGTCCATAAGCAAGGGCGGATGGTCTGTCCTTACCATGCCTGGACATATGGCCTCGACGGCAAGCTGATCGGCGTCGCGCGGTCGGACATGTTCGAAGGCGTGATGAAGGATCAGCGTGGGTTGAAGGAGCTTCCCAGCATCGTCTGGGGCGGTGTGGTCTATGCCCAGCTGAACGGCGGACCGCTCGACGTGTCGCAATTGCACGACCAGATCGATGCAGACTTCACCGCACTCGGCATCCCCGGCGGCCATGTCTACGGCCGCAAGACCTTCGACCTGAAGGCCAATTGGAAGGTCGTTCTCGAGCCTTTCCTTGAGGGTTATCACGTCCAGCGGCTGCACGCCGCATCGATTGGCGCGCTGTTCGTCGATGCGCCAAGCGTCAGCGACACGTTCGGCGTCAACATCCGTCAGGTATCCGGGCGTATCGGCTATGAGCCGTCAATGCTGGACGAGGATGCGGACATGAACGTCCACAAGCTTGTCACACACGCCTATACCGCATTCCCCAATGTCGTGATTGTCACCAGCCAATATTATACGAGCGTGATGATCCTGATGCCGTACGGCGTCGATCGGACGATCGTGCACTATTACATGATCACCCCCGGTCCAGCGACAACGCCCAAGGCGGAAGAGGTGTTCGAGCGCTCCTACGACCTGATCATCAAGGTGTTCGCGGGAGAGGACTTCCGCGCGGCGCAGATCAGCCAGGAGGGGCTGAACGCGGGTGTGCCCGAAAGCACCGTCTATTGCGGGCTCGAGGAGAACGTGATCCGTTATTACGAAGCGCTCGAGACGTTGCTGTAGATGCCGCAGCTGATCGTTACGACGCGCGACGGTACCGAGCATGAAGTGACCGGCGAGGCTGGTCTCAGCGTCATGGAGGTGATCCGCGACAACGGGTTTGACGAACTGCTCGCCATGTGCGGCGGCAGTTGTTCGTGTGCGACATGCCACGTCTATGTGGACGAGGATCAGCTTGACCGCCTTGGACCGCTCGGCCCGGACGAGCACGAATTGCTCGACAGCTCCGAACATCGCAGCGAGCGTTCGCGGCTGTCCTGCCAGTTGCGCTTCGACAACGCACTCGACGGTCTGCGCGTCACCATCGCGCCGGAGGTTTGAACGTGGAGCAAGCATTGCGAGAGGCGCTCGAACGCCATCTGGCGAGCGCTCGCGACGGGTCGGCCGCCCTTCAAGCTGCCGGCGTTTTCGGATTGATCGTGCCCGAGGAACTGGGAGGTCTCGGGCTGGATGCTTCCACGGCGGGAGCCGTGCTCGAAACGCTTGGCGAGCATTGCGCGCCGACATCCTTCCTCGAGACATGCGTCATTGCCGCGAAGCTGCTGCAGGGCGCTCGAACGCCGGCCGGCGATGGCGTGCTGAAGGACATCGCGAAAGGCGCAACAGTCGCCGTTGCGGGGCTGGATCCACGGCTTCGACCCAGCGTCAGTGCGACACCCACGGCTGGTGGCTGGCGGCTCGATGGCGACGCACCGCTGGTGCTCGACGGTGCGTCCGCGGACTACCTGCTCGTTGCGGCACGAACCGAAAGCTACGCGTCCGCGCTTCTTCTGGTATCCGCACAGGCCGAAGGCGTGATCGCCAAGGCTTATCCGACGATCGATGGCCGCTCCGCCGCCGACCTCCGCTTCATCAACGCCGATGCCGCGCTGCTCGCCATGGATGTCGACGATGCGCTGAGCGAAGCGGGTGACATTGCGCTTGCTTGCCTCGCGTCAGAAGCAAGCGGTCTGATGCGACGGCTGGTGAGGGACACAGTTGCCTATGCCAAGGAGCGCCAACAGTTCGGCCAGCCGATCGCGCACTTCCAGGTGATCCAGCATCGGCTTGCCGACATGCATATCCAGGCCCGCCGGGCGACGGCGATTGCGGCGCGCGCCTGCCAGGCGCTGGGCGGCCACTGGGCCGAGCGTGCGCGCCTGGTCAGTGCAGCGAAAGTGACGGTGGCTGATGCGGGGCGCTTCGTCGGGCAGAATGCGGTTCAACTGCACGGGGGCATGGGCATGACGCAGGAACTGCTGGTCGGCCGCTGCTTCGAACGGCTGACGGTGATCGAACACGAACTCGGCAGCGCCGATCAGCACCGCCAACGCTTTGGGCGCATGACGGCGCAACTCGCGGCTTAGGGTCTGATCCAGCTGGATTGATCCGCCTCCCCGGCGAAGGCCGGGGTCCAGTTGCGCAACAATGCTTGCAGGCACACCCGCTTCTTCCAACACTTTCCCACCTGGACCCCGGCCTTCGCCGGGGAGGTGCTCCAAGGAGCATGGATCAAACCCTGGCCGCTCCTGTCTGGAAACGGCTCGCCCCCTTCTCCTGAGAAGAGGGGCAGGGGGGTGGAGCAGTCCCCCGGAACGAGCCGTGTGCGCAGGTCTCTGGGAGACACCGCCCCACCCCGGCCCTTGCCCTGAAGGGGAGGGGGGTTGGGCGCTACAATCCAAGCGCCGCCTTGGCGATGATGCCCCGCTGGATCTCGTTGGTGCCGGCATAGATCAGGCCGGCGCGTGTATTGAGGTAGCGAAGCGGCGCGATCGCTTGCCATGCTTCGCCGCTGCAATAATCCGATGCTGCTTCCGGATAGCCGACAACGGGACCGCCCGGCTTGGTCACGCCGGGCTGCCAAGTGGCTCGGGACCCGCAAGCTCTGAGCCCGTGAACCCACCCTGCATAACAATTGACCGGGAGCGATGGCCATGAACGAAGCTGTATCAGGACAGGTGAGCCGGCGCGGCCTACTCGGCGTTGCGGGCGCAGGGCTTGCCGCTGCGTCGTTCAGTCCGGCGGGCGCCGCAAACACTGCGCCGCCTGCGACGCGGACCGCCGGCGCGCGCCGCAGGCTCGGGTCGCTGGAGGTCTCCAGCGTCGGCCTGGGCGTGCAGAACATGCACCGAACATACCAGACCACGATCCCCGACCGCGCGGAGATGATCCGGATCATTCGCGCGGCCTACGAGCGCGGTGTCACCCTGTTCGACACTGCCGAGGCTTACGGCCCGTTTGAGGACGAGCTTATCCTGGGGGAGGCCGCACAGCCTTTCCGCCACCAGGTCGTCATCACCTCCAAGTTCGGGTGGAACATCGGCCCGGACGGTAAGCGGGATGCTGGCGACCCTCTCAATAGCCGTCCGGAGCACATCAAGGCAGCGGTTGAAGGATCGCTGAAGCGGTTGCGAACCGATCGCCTTGACATGGTGTACCAGCACCGCGTCGACCCCGCCGTGCCGATCGAGGACGTCGCCGGCGCGATCAAGGACCTGAAGGCTCAAGGGAAGGTGCTTCACTGGGGCCTGTGTGAAATGGGGCTGGAGACGCTGCGCCGCGCCCATGCCGAGCTGCCGGTGACAGCCGTTCAGAACGAATATTCCATGCTGTGGCGTGGCCCCGAGGCCGAGGTGCTGCCACTGTGCGAGCAGCTCGGCATCGGCTTCGTCTGCTGGAGTCCGCTCGGGGTCGGCTTCCTGACCGGCGCGATCGACGCGCAGACCGCCTACGCGCCCGGCGATATCCGCGCCGGCGAGACCCGCTTCGCTCGGGAGAACATCACGGCTAATCTCGCGCTGGTATCGCTCTTGAAGCGCTGGGCGGCCGCCAAGCAGGCGTCCTTGGCGCAGATCGCGCTCGCCTGGCTGATCGCGCAGAAG
The DNA here is from genome assembly GCF_001557395.1 of Sphingomonas sp. CCH5-D11. Lineage (NCBI taxonomy): Bacteria > Pseudomonadati > Pseudomonadota > Alphaproteobacteria > Sphingomonadales > Sphingomonadaceae > Sphingomonas > Sphingomonas sp. CCH5-D11. Next base: position 4,236 of record NZ_LSKH01000097.1, read on the forward strand.
CCCTGGATCGTGCCGATCCCCGGCACGACGCAGATGGCGCACATGACCGAGAACACGGGCGCGATGGCGGTCCGCTTCACGCCTTCCGAGCTACGGGAGCTGAACGCGGCCGTCGCGGCGATCAGGGTCAAGGGCGATCGGCTGCCGCCGCCCGTGCAGGCCTTTTCCGGCGTCGAGGCGCCGCCGAGGCGGTCGTGAGGGGGCCAGAAGGTTTTTCACGCCGCACCCTGCTCGCCACCCCTGCGATCCTTGCCGTCGCGAGCGCATCGGCTTGTGCCCAAGATAGAGGATCAAACCCGATGACTGGCGCAAAGACGCTCGTCGCGTACCTGACGCGATCGGGCAACACGAGGGTGATCGCAGAGACGCTGCAACGCCAGCTCGGTGCCGACCTGTTCGAGATCAGGCCGGCGCGCCCGTATCCGGCGGATTACGAGCAGCATGTCGCGCAGGCGACGCGCGAGCGCGACAGCGGCTTCGAGCCGCCGCTCGCCGTCCGGGTCGACAACATCGCCAGATATGACGAGATCTACCTCGGCTTCCCGATCTGGGGTGCGACCACACCGCCGCCGATCCGCTCGTTCCTTAAGGCGCACGACCTCGGCGGCAGGACACTGCGACCGTTCATCACTCATGGTGGCTACGGCGTGGGTGAGGCCCCGTCCGTACTCGCCAGCCATGCGCCGGCTGCGCGCATCGAGAAGCCTTTGTGCTGGAAGCCGATCAGGAACGCAGGACTTTGAACCAGGTGCGTGACTGGCTTGGGCGTCTTCAGGCATAGAGCGGCCTTTGCGTTGACGCCTCGCCATCAATCGTAGCCGACGCGCTGCCTTTGCCGTTCTTCAATCCGTTTCACGGAGCCGCTGGGACCCAGGCCCGACTTTATCACCTCCGAACCGAGATGAACGAATGGCCGAAGTCGGGGGAGCTGAGAACGGTTGCAAATGACCGGTTGTGGGTCAAATATCAATGGACACGGACGGCAGCTAGCAACCAGCATACCCGTTTGCCGCATGGGCGGGAAATGCCGCTGCAGTCGTATCGACCCGCCACCTTCACGACTTATGTCGTGACTTCGCCCTGGTCCTCGCCGTCCCAGTAATGCAGGTGGTCAGCATGAGCTTTGATCAGCACTAACCCCGGTGTGTCGACGCCCTGTTCAAACCAGCGCTCGAGATCTTTGACCCAGTGCTGCTCAAAAGCGGCCTTGTCGCGGATGATCTGGGCTGTGCCCGCGGCTGCGATGAACAGCGGCGGCTTGCCAAGCAATCCGCTGTTGCCGTGTAGCGTTAGCCCAACTCGAGGGTTGGCCTCAATTTCACGCACGGTGTCGGTGTCTTCCAGCGCGAAAAAGTAGCTGTCACCGTCGTATTCCACATCCTGGTTGTTGCTCATCGGTCGCGCAGCGAGCCCCCCGTCGCTCGCCACTGTGGTCAGCATGGTGAAATCGATCTTGCGCATCGCCTCGGATAGCTGTTCGAGCGTCTTCATCGTCTGATCTCCATGCTTGATCCGCTGTTGCGCACAACAGCCTGTTCAAGCGCGCGTTCCCAACACCCAAAGGGCAAGCGACGGCTAGGCTCGCGTCCCTCCCATCCCCGCAGACGTTTCGAGTGGCTCGCCGATGCGGGGCTTGCCATTGCCATAGCTGACAATGGCGTTGGCCTGTCTTCGTTAACGTATCTGCGTCAGATGCCGGCAAGCGAACTGAAGATCGATATGAGCTTAATTCGCGATCTCGCCGAAAGTCACCGTGATCCGCTGATCGTGCGCTCGACCATCGATCTGGCACATGGCGTTGGTTTACGCGTGACCGCCGAGGGCGTAGACAAGGCCGAAACGCTCGCATTGCTGACGATCATGGGCTGCGACTACGTGCAAGGCTTCCACATCGCCCCCGCATACCCGCTCGATCGCTGTATCGACTTCATGCTGACCTGGACGTCACCAGAGCTCCAGCTCCCGAATTTTGCCCAAGAACTGCGGCGCTTCATCCGTTCCTAGTAGCGCTGGCAGCTGCTTTTCATTGTTCTTCAAACCGCACGCGACGATCACGTAGCAACCTGAATGGATCGGGGGCGTTAGCGGCGGCATGATGTGGCTCGCTCCGCAGACATTCGTCACCGAAGCGGAGCGAGAGCGTGGCCTGCGCCTGCTGGTGATGGAAGCGGCCTTCTCCGGCGGAACGGCGGCGCTCACCACCGGCGTGATCCTGACCGCCTTTGCGCTACATCTGGGTGCGTCAAACATCATGATCGGTGTGCTCGCCAGCACGCCCTTTCTGGCGCAGCTGCTGCAGCTGCCTGCGATCATGCTGGTCGAGCGCTGGCGCCGCCGGAAGATGATCGCGGTTGTCTCCAGCCTGATCGGACGGGCGATGCTGGCGATCATGGCGGCGCTCGCTTTTTTCAGCGGCACGCTGCCGCTGCTCCTGTTTCTCGCCGCGCAGATTATCCTGTGCGGGTTCGGCGCAGTGGGTGCGTGCGCGTGGAATGCGTGGATGCGCGATCTGGCGCCGGAGGAGCGGCTGGGTCGCGTCTTCGCGCGGCGGACGATGCGGCTGAGCGCGATCAGCCTTCTGCTCGGGCTGGCTGCCGCGCTCGCGCTCGACCTGACGCCCGCCGGCTCCTTCGCACGCAATCTGGTGTTCGCGGGCATGTTCGCGATCGGCTGCGTCACGGGGATGATCAGCGCGCGCGTGGTCGCTGCCATGCCCGAGCCGCTGATGCCGGCCGCGCCGGGCCCCGTGCGGCTCGGTGCGCTGCTCCGCGAGCCGGTGCGCGACCTGAACTTCCGCCGGCTGCTGGCCTTTGTCGCGAGCTGGCAGTTCGCGATCAACTTCGCGACCCCCTTCTTCACCGTGTTCATCGTTCGCCAGCTGGGCTTCGACGTCAGTTTCGTGATGGTGCTCGGCGTGGTCAGCCAGGTCGCCAATATCGGCGCGCTGCGGATGTGGGGAACGCTCAGCGATCGCTATGCCAACAAGTCCGTGCTGGCGGTGTGTGCGCCCACCTATATCGTCGCGATCGTGGCGATGATCGGCGCGTCGCAGTTCGGATCGCGCGAGCTGGTCAAGCTATGGCTGGTCGCGCTGCACCTTGTCATGGGTGCGTCGATCGCCGGCGTGACGCTGACCAGCACCAATATCGCGCTGAAGCTGTCGCCCAAGGGATCGGCGACCGCCTATGTCGCGGCGAATGCGATGGTCACCGCGGTTGCGGCGGGCGTGGCGCCGATCGTCGGCGGGCTATTGGCGGAGGTCTTCGCGGCACGGCGCTTCGAGCTGCTGGCGCGCTGGTCGGGGCCGAACGGCGTGCTCTCGCTGCCGATCCTGGTGACCGCGTGGGATTTCTACTTCCTGATTGCCGGGCTGATCGGTCTTTATGCCATTCATCGCCTGTCGCTGGTGGCCGAACATGGCGAGATCGAGCGGCGCGAAATGGTCAATCAGGTGATCAGCGAGACGCGGCGCACGATCCGCAACATATCCTCGGTTGCTGGCCTGCGCGCGGCCACCGACCTGCCGGGCGCGCTGCTGCGTGATGCGCGGCTCGGCGTTCGCCTGCGCCGCGCACGTGCGGGAAAAGCTGCAAGGGATCGGTCGTGATCCATGTTGTTTCGGCAAACGCGCCGAAGGGCCACAACATGCGAGAGGAGATAGCCTGATGGCGGCAGTCGACGAGCGCAAGCAGCAGGACCAGGCGACCGCCGCGGGAGCACGCATGCGGGGCGCGAGCCTGCACGTCCTTACCCTGCGGGACGAGCTTGCCCGCGGGCTGCGGCAGCTGGGCGCGTTCACGGTCGGCGACTTCGCGGTGGAGGTCGGCGAGGGAGGCGACTCGATCTGGGCGATCGTGCGCCGGCCGGGGCGCGGCGGGCTGGCGGTGCGCGCCGCCTATGTTCCCGGCGGTTTCGCGCGGGTGCGCCGGGCCAGGCGTCAGCCGGGCGAGGCGCTGCGGCTGGAGGCGGAAAGCGCGATCGGGCGGCATTGCATCACGCTGGAGGGAAGCGGTGCCGACCTGCACCGCCTGCACGTGCGCAGCTGGCTGACCCCGGCCGCGCCGCTGTTGGTGCCGTTTGTTCCGCGCGACCTTTACCCGCTCGATGCCGACGACGATCCGCTCGGCGCCACCGGCCTGGTCGAGGCGGCGCAGCGTGGGCCGAACACCGGCCTCATCTATTTCGCGCTGGACGAGCCGGCCTTTGGCCACGTCCTCTACGTGCAGGACCTGACCGGGCTGAACGACTATTTCCGCGCCACCCATACCGCGCCGATGGGCGCGGTAGGCGGCGAGTGGCCGGAGCTGGGCTACCTGCCGCCGACCCCGCCGCAAAGCGGCACGCCGCCGGTCAACCCGCTGCCCGCGGGCGAGGAGGTGATGCTGTCCGATGCGATCCTGGTGCTGCGCGACCTTACCGCCGGCAGCGAGCAGGAGAAGGCGCGCCAGTTCGTCGAGATGCTGGGAGAGGCCTATACCGCGATGCGCCACCCGGCGGTGATCTATCGCGACTGGCACGCGCGCGCGGATCAGACGCTCAAGGATCTGGACCGCGCGCCGGTGGCGACCTGCACCTCATATGGCCACCGCTACCTGCGACCATATACCGATGCCGAATATCCGGATTCGATGGTGCAGATGACAGTGACGACCGCACTGTACGAATACGGCCGTTGGCGGGGCGAGCCGGTGCCACTTGCCGCCGAGTTCGCGGCCGGCATGGAGAAGTTCTACGACCCCAAGCTGAAGACGCTGCGCCGCTATCTGCCGAACGTGGGCAAGGACAAGGATGCCGATGCGGTCGACAGCTGGTACCTCTACCACCCGCTTCGCAATCTCGCCCAGTTGGCGCTGTTCGGCGAGGAATGGGCCCGCGACCTGTTCCTTCGCTCGGTCGATTACGGCATCCGCGCCGCGCACCATTTCAACTATCTCTGGCCAATCCAGTACAATGTGCGCGACTTCTCGGTCATTACCGCGAAACGCGGAGACGGGACGCACGGGCAGACCGACGTCGGCGGCTTCTATGCCTATGTGATGCTGCTCGGGTTCGAGCTGACCGGCGAGCAGCGCTTCCTGGACGAGGCACGCGCGGCGATCGACGCGGCGAAGGGGATGCGGTTCGACCTCGATTACCAGGCGAACCTCACCGCCTGGGGCGCGGCGGCCTGCATGCGGCTGTGGCGGATCACCGATCGCGGCGACTATCGCGAACAGGCCTATGTGTATCTCGCGAGCTTCCTGCACAATTGCGAGATCTGGGAATCGCGGATCGGGCATGCCGAGCATTACAGCAACTTCCTTGGCGCGACTGCGCTGCACGACGCGCCGTACATGGCGATGTACGAATGTTTCGACAGCTTCGCCGCATGGGAGCGCTTTCTGCTCGACAGCGGTCCCGAGCTTAACCCCGCGGCGCGGATGCTGGTCAGCGAATATTGCAAATACGTGCTGCACCGCGGCTGGTATTATTATCCCGATGCGGTGCCCGCCGAGATCGTCGCCACCGAATGGCGCAACGGCCATATCGATCACAAGCTTTCCTTCCCGGTGGAGGATCTTTACGCCGACGGGCAGCCGATGGGTCAGGTCGGGCAGGAGATCTACGGCGCCGGCGCGCCCTTTGTGCTCACCGCGCGCGCATTCCACCGCGTCGACGGCGCCGCCTTCGAACTCTATTGCAACCACCTGCTCGTCGCGCAGGACCGGACGGGCGAACGCGCGCGGAGCCTGCAACTGACCGGCGGCGACACCTGCACGGCATTGCTGGCGGTGGTGCGCCGGGGACGCAAGCCGCTGCCCAAGTGCAAGCTGACGCTGGCGGGCGGGGATGGCGTGCGACCGTCGCTGGTGGCCGATGATCGGATCGAATTTCTTCTGCCTGCAGATGCGCGGGCCGTGCTGACCTGGAGCGACAAGGGGAGCGACGACGCATGACCCTGAAGGACAAGCGGATCCTGCTGACCGGCGGCACCACCGGCATCGGGCGCGCGATGCTGCTGCAGTTCGCGCGCGCCGGCGCACGGGTGCTGACGATGGGGCGCGACGGCGAGGCGCTGGAGGAGGCGCTGAGCGCAGCGCGAGAGCACGGCGGCGCGTTGCACGGCCTGATCGCGGACCTTGGCAAGCGCGAGGACGTCGAAAGGATCTTTGCCGCCGTCGACGAAAAGCTGGGCGGGCTCGACATCCTGGTCTCCAATGCCGCGCTCGGTGCCGAGCCGATCGACGACATGGCGGATGACGCTTGGCGGTACGTCATCGACGTCAACCTGACCGGCGCGCTCGCCTGCACGCGCGGCGCGCTGGCGCGCTTCCCGAAGGGACAAGGTCAGGTCGTCATCATCGGCTCGATCAGCGCCGATATCCATGCGCCCGGCGAGAGCGTCTATTCCGCGACCAAGGCCGGCCTCCAGGCATTCGCCGAGACGCTGCGCAAGGAAGTGGCGGCACGCGGCGTGCGCGTCAGCCTGGTCGAGCCGGGGTCGGTCGGGTCCGACATGCAGGAGCCCGACGACGACGAGCAACAGGCGATGATCGCGCGCGAGGAGATGCTGCGCGCCGAGGACATCGCCGACGCCGTCGCGTTCATCCTGACCCGATCGCATCGCGTGGACGTGGTCAGCCTGCGCATCGAGCCGCGTCTCCAGGCGCTGACGTGATCCAGCTGATCGCGGGTGATTATGATCGCACTCGGCGAGAGAGAACCTCGCCGGCGCGATCGCGATCAATGACGCGGGGGGCCCGCATCTACGTTTCCAATCACGGGCATGACGGCGTGGGTTGCTGTCAGTTCAACGCGACCGCTCTCGGCACGATGCACGTCAATCTTGGAGGGCAGGGGGCCAGCTGGCGAGGATCTGCCACTCTGCCAGTGGGGCAGAGCGGCGTTTCCTGTTGGGTTGGCGGTCGATAAGGTGGCGTTCGAGGCTGAAGTGGTTGTGGATGTTGGCGTGCACCGAGGCGAACTTCTGTAGCGTCTTCATTCGCCTGATCCTGAGCATGGCGCGCTCCCTTCGTCGGAACGACAGGTGGCTGTTCGCGACCGGTTGTTTGCCCAGCGACCAACCTCCTGCTTCTCCGTGTTGCCCAGCTCTTTCAAAGCTGCACGGCAGGAGCGTAAGCTGTCGGTAGTAATCGCGTCCGGAGAGCCTGGCGCTTCAACGCCTTCTTCATGAAGGTGAGTGCTGCATCCTTGTCGCGGGTTTTCGTCACATGCCCCCGCAGCCACGCTGTGGATGCCGTTTGCGGGCGCTTTGGAGTATGTTTGCCGGCTGGGCGCCACCATTAAGCCGTGCTGTTTGTCGTTAAGGTCGATATACCATCCATCGATAAGAGAACTCTTCTATGGCCGAACCGCTTGCGTCCGTTCGTGGATTGTACTTCGCGCGCCTAGTCAGAAGCTTGCACGACTCCACGCCCAGCCTCGCATTTCCTTCAAAGGCGAGCGTTGTACAATTTCGTACTCTTCCATCACGCCCCACTATCCAGCCTATGAGAGCCTTTCCGCCCCCTCCATCCCGGACTGGCCCGTGAGAAAAGTCGTCGTTATTGATCCACTCTCTAGGAGCCTTCTCCACAAAGCCCCCCGGTGGCGTTGGCGTTGGTTGATTTGGAGTGTAACCTATGCGCTTTAGTATGTCAGATGTACAATTATCGATTGCGGCCAGGCCTTTTGTAAATCCTTCCAAGCTAATCTTGTGCCGAGTTTTCCCTGCCACCGAGACTTCGACATTCTTTGCGTTTTGAAGAAACTTGATCTGTCCCGCAGAGACTCGCACGCTGTTGTCAAACATCCTTGATTGCGAAGACGGATAGAACTTCGCTTGGATGCTCTCCCCTGATGATTCGCTTCGCAAGACAGCCGTCGCTTCCCTCTTTGGAAGGCCGGATGCTTCAACTAGGACTAAGCTTATCTCTTGCCCTAAAGGTTCCACTTCAACAACAAAGTCTTGCTCATCTGGTCCGCGATTGATTGAATGAAGGTAGCAAAGCATGGGGGCGGCAATGATTTCCCACCGTGCCGTCTTCGATGCAGCCGGTGTTGCAGCGACGGCACTGAACAGCAGCGCGGAAAAAAGCATATTCGCCCCCTCTTTGTTTCGAAGCGCGACCTAGCAAACCTGTGTGCATGATCAAACATAGTCACGCATCGGACCAGCGACGTTGCAGGAAGTACGTGCTTAGCTCGTAAGGGGAGAACAGCGCAGTCTTCTGACAGGCCCTACACGTTGCCCGTATGGACCCGCCCTGATGCGCAAGTTCACCAAGCGACCTTATTCCACCTACCATAGCTTCGGCGGTGCGGATGGATGTCAAAGCGGCAGGGGCAGTTGCGCCTTGTCCTGCACGATCAAAGGACGCTCAAGGCCCCGCGCGATTGTCCGGCGCCATATGCTCCGTTCCCTACTTCGCAAGCAAGAACGGATGCTCGCATACCTTTGTTGGGCGCTTTGTGGGGCAAGAAGGCTCGCCTTCGCGAAAACTTCTAACTTTCAACGACTTGAAGCAGCCGGTGGCGGGCCACGCCCGATGATGATGAGCACTATTCCTACGCTGTCGCACTATGATTGTAGCGCCATGCTGCGCCGCGTTCCGCCGGCTACCGCCTACGGCCGAAACTGATTGTTCGCTTCTATCAGCCTTTAGTCAGCATATGGCAGAGGCCGTCGGTTCCCGGGTATCTATGCAAAAAGTTTGGCGATTTCCGCCATAGGCATGAAGAGGCGGTTCTGTACCTCACCAAGCTGCAAAAAATCGTAGGCTTTGTAGAAGCTCGCTGTCCTTTCATCCTTCGCGTCCACAACGAAGGCGTAGGTCGCGATCTCGCTACGCAGCGTCCGGCTGAACGCATCCATGATCATCAACTCGCCGAGCCGTTGTCCACGATACCTATGATCGACCGCGAGCCGCCCCATCAAAGTGGCGGGAACGGAGGGATAGCGGGGCAGCTTCTTCGCCATCGACGCCGGCAGATCATGCAGAGCGATGGAGGTGGCCGTCAGCGTATAGAAGGCGATGGCCGCGGAACTGCCGTCAGTTAGCACGAAGCAGGACGCCATACGCTTGCGGACATCCTGGCCCGCTTGAGTCTTAAAATAACGATCCAGAGGCTCGACGCCGCATTCAAAGGCGGCCCGATCATGAAGATCGTCAAGCGGCGTAATTTGCACCCAGCTATCGACCTAGGAGACCATTGCCTCAATGTACCGTTGCGCTGCCTTGCGCAGGCGAGGCGCTGGCTCGCGCGGATTAAGTACGGCCTCTGCGAACGCGCGGCTCTCTTTGGCGTTCAGCTCGATCGAATGCATGTCCTCGATCGTGCGAACCGCCGCTTCATGGACGCTGGCGATCACAAAATCCGTCAGTGTCCGGCCTTGTAATTCGGCCGCCCGCTGAAACAGATCCTTCTGATCCGGCGACACGCGCGCTTCCAGCCGCTCGCTGCGCGCCGGGGCCGACCTTTTTGCCGCTGATGCTCGACGGGCCATTGCCTTCTTCCTTGCTACGCGTCTAATGTACGGCTAACAGCCGGACGCAGCAAGGGGTTCCGCGTCGAGACATAGTTTTTGTCCGTCCGAATCCGCATTTTTTTGCTCGCTTCGGCCGGGATAGGTGCGGGCCGGATGGGGAAAGCGAACGACGATCGTGCCGGAAACTAGCGGATTTCCCGATACATGGGCCATGGTTCGCGTGGATCAGGCCGGCGCGGTGCGCCTCGGCCGCCAGCGTTCGCCCGACAAGCACACGGGCCGGCATGCAACCCGATATGTGCGGGCCGCCAATATCACGCCCGCCGGTCTCGATCTGAGTGATCTGCTGGAAATGGACTTTACGCCGAGAGAGCGACAGATTTTTGCCCTTGCTGACGGCGACATCCTGTTGACCGAAGCATCGGGAAGCGCAGCGCATGTCGGCCGCGCAGCGCTGTGGCGCGGCGAGATCGACGACTGCTGCTACCAGAATACGGTCATTCGGTTCCGGCCGCACCTCGTGCTACCGGAATATGCGCTCATGGTGTTCCGTCACTATGCCGCATCGGGGATCTTCGCCCGCGCGGCGCGGGGCGTCGGCATTCAGCATCTCGGCGCTTCGCGGTTTGCCGCGCTGCACTTTCCCCTGCCGCCACAGGATGAGCAGCGGCGCATCACGGATATCGCGGACCGGCGGCTTCAGGAGATACGCGAGGCCGAGGTGCTGCTGCGTTCGGCCTTGGGCCGGCTCCGTGAGCAAATGCGCGAAACGCTTGCCGCAGCAGCAGCCGGCGAGCTTGCCGAGCAGCATCCCAAGAGGGCCGGCGACGAACGGCCGCGATCCACGGCATCCGCAAGGTCGGGTAGGCCGCAGGGTAGCCTGTTCGACGCTTTCGAGCCGACGTCAGAAGAAGAGGAGATTTCGTCGGAACCGTTACCGCCCGGATGGCGATGGGTCCGCGTTGCGGCGGCCGGCGACGTCACCTTGGGACGGCAGCGCGCGCCGCAACACCAGCACGGCCCTCATATGCGGCCCTATCTTCGCGTGGCGAACGTCTTCGAAGACCGCATCGATACCTCCGACATTCTCGAGATGAACTTCACGCCGGAGGAAGCGGAAATCTACACGCTGAAGGCGGGGGACATTCTCCTGAACGAAGGTCAGAGTCCCGAACTGGTCGGACGCCCGGCAATGTATCGCGACGAGATCTCCGGCGCCTGCTTCCAGAACACGCTCATCCGCTTTCGGGCTGGCGACGGGACTGATCCCGATTACGCGTTGCTGATCTTCCGGCACTATATGCATGCCGGCGTTTTCCAACGGATCGCGCGCTGGTCGACGAACATTGCCCATCTCGGCCTTGAGCGCTTCCGCGCGCTGCCGTTCCCCTTGCCTCCGCTGGAAGAGCAGCGGCGCATCGCGGCCGAGACGCGGCGTCGGCTCGCAGCCATCGCGGCGCAGATCCAGGCCGTGGAAACGTCGATCAGCCGGCTTCCGGAAATGGAAACCGAGCTTCTCGCAGCGGCGGTCGCCGGTGAACTCGTCGAGCGGGATCCGGCGGATGAGCCTGCATGGGCGTTGATCGACCGGCTCGGACCTCCGCCGTCCGAGCAACTCCCGGCGAATGATGCCGACGAAGGAAAGGAAACCTCGCCCGTGTCCGCCAAACGAACATCAGCTAGTCGTCGGCAAGGGCCCAACAGTGATCTCACCGCGGTTCTCCGAGAGGCGGGAAGGCCACTCAAGCTTCCCGAGCTTTTCGGGCAAGCGGGATTCGATCGTGACGAACCCGAGCATGTCGAACTCTTCTATCTCGCACTGCGCTCGCAGCTCGGCAGCGCCATTCGGCAGGTCGGCGACTTAGTCGAAAACGCCGAGTTGGAGGCCGTCGATGCGGCTTGACGAACTGACCATCGGGGAGTTCAAAAATCTCCGCGACCTGCATGTCGATTTCGACGAGGGCTCTCCTTACACAGTGCTCGTCGGCGAGAACGGTGCCGGAAAGTCGAACCTTATCGAAGCGCTTTCGCTGATCTTCCGCAACCTCGACCTCGATCAGGAAGCGCCGTTTACCTATCAGCTCAGATATCAGTGCCGGGACCACGACATCGAGATCATTGCGGTAGCTAACCAGTATCCGCAGTTCCGAGCGAAGCTACGCACCGAGACCGGATATAAAGATCTCCCGCGCCGCCATTTCATGGCTGACGATGAGAGCGGCAGGCCAATTTATCGGCCGGCTTTCGTCTTTGGCTACTATTCCGGCCCGAGCGATCGACTCAAGACGATCTTCGAAAAGCATCGCGAGCGATATTATAACTGGATCATTAAGGCACCAGCGCAGCGCAGCAAGGAAATTGCCGACCCTAACTCACTGCGCCGCCTATTCTATTCGCAAACGCTGCATGGCCAATTCGCACTCATCGCCTTCTTCATGGAGGCGGCGACCGGTCCGGATGATGACCGGACTTTCTTGCGTGATCATCTTCAAATCGACGGCCTCGACAGCGTTCTGTTCGCGCTTAAGAAGCCGCCCTGGCCCGGCAACAAGGATGGCGATCCGCGTTTCTGGAGGGCGGTTGGCGAGGTTCAGGAGTTTCTGAGCCGTCTCTACGACAAAGCGATGCTGCCGGTTCGGATGGGCCGCCGGATGGCTGTCGATCTGACCAAAAATCCGGTTGTCGAGAATCTATATTTGTTCCTGCCCAAGCCTGACGCGCTCGAAGATGTCTATCGGTCCTACGGCAATCAGTACGCCTTCTTCACGGCGCTGGAGAGCATGGATCTGTCGAAGCTGCTCGGAGAGGTTCGGACCCGGGTCCGGATGGCGCCGGGGGCGGGTGGCGGAGAGGTCACCTACCGCGATCTCAGCGAAGGCGAGCAGCAACTACTGCTGGTTCTCGGTCTGCTCAAATTCACGGCGCGGGAGGAGGCGCTGTTTCTGCTTGACGAGCCAGATACCCATCTCAATCCGGCGTGGAGCACGCAGTATCTCGAATTTCTCGACCGTTTCATCCTTGGCCGCGATAGTTGTCATATCGTCATGTCATCGCATGATCCGCTGGTGTTCGCCGGTCTGGAACGCGCGCAGGTTAGGATATTTCGACGCGACCCCCAAGGTCACGCCATTGTCGAGGCTCCCGATCAAGATCCGCGCGGCATGGGCGTCGCGGCAATCCTGACCAGCGATCTGTTCCGCCTCCGGTCCACTCTCGATCCGGAAACACAAGCCGACCTCGACAAGCAGCGCATATTGTCGATGAAGGACGAACTCGACCCGGACGACGAAGCCGAACTGGCAAGGCTCAAAGCGAAGCTTAGCGGCTTGGGCTTTGCGCAGACCACCCGCGATCCGCTCTACGAACTGTTCGTAAAGGCATGGACTGAGCGGGAAGATTCGGCTTGGAGCCAAGAGGTGCAACTGACCCCGGAGCAGCGTCGCGACCGCGCCAGACTGGCCTCTGAGATTGTGGAACAGTTGCGGCAAGAGACCGAGACTCGTTGATGCGCTTCATCGATCTCGAAGAAATCAGGCCAAATATTCGCGAGCAGATCGAGGCTCTGGAAGAGGCCCGTGCCGCCGTTCTAGCCGAACCAGACCCCGCGCAGCGGGCCTCTCTAATCGAGCGATATCGCGGCCGTTGGACGGCGGTGCGCGATGCGTTCGCGGCGCATTCCCACGACAAATGTTGGTATGTCGAATGCAAGAATCTCGGCACGGACGATGATATCGATCATTTTCGCCCGAAGGCCGGAGTAAAGGAAGATCCGGACCATCCTGGCTACTACTGGCTTGCGTTCGACTGGACCAACCTCCGCCTCAGTTGCCACCGCGCCAATCGACCGCGCACCAATCCCGAGACCGGCGAGACAGGCGGAAAGGCAGGGCATTTTCCATTGATCGACCCGGCCGCGCGCGCGCGCGCGCCTGACGACGATCTTTCCCGCGAGGAACCTGCGCTGCTCGATCCGACCAGGATGACCGACGTAGTTCTGCTGACATTCACGCCCAACGGCGAGGTCGATCTTTCGCCGCAATATAAGGGGCAGACGCTTGCAGAAGCCAAGTTCGATGCCAGTCGTATCCATCTGCATCTCAACTGGCCCAAATTTCGCGATGCCCGGGTGATGCTGTACAATCGTATCGAGCGTCTCGTCGATCGCGGCCAGCGCGAAGCGCCCCAGGATTTCAACGGAATGCCGGCAGCACAGGGCGCCTTTCTCGACGCTTGTCGGGATCTACGCGCTGCAATGGCGGCTCGCGAGGAATATGCCTCGGCCGCACGCGTGTATGTGGAGTCGTTTCGGCATCTTTGGTGGGTTAACGACATTGTTCTGAAGGTCGCAGCATGACGAAGACGCACAAGCCGACCGGAGACGCCGCCGCCCTCGTTCGCAAGCTCTGGCAATATTGCAACGTGCTGCGCGATGATGGCCTGTCCTACCCGGATTATGTCGAGCAGCTTACCTATCTGCTGTTTCTCAAGATGTCCGACGAACAGGATGGCGGCCCCGTCCCTGCAGAATATGGATGGCGTTCGCTCGAAAAGCTCGAAGCGGAGGACATGCACCGGCATTATGCGCGTATTCTCGCCGCGCTCGGCGAGAAGGGGGGCATGCTCGGCCTCATCTTCGGCAACGCCAAAAACAAGATTCGCGACCCTGCAAAGCTGCGCCTGCTTATCGTCGATCTCATCGGTCAAACCGAATGGACGGGACTGGAAGCCGATCTCAAGGGCGAGGCTTACGAAGGTTTGCTGGAGAAGAATGCGCGCGACACTAAGAGCGGCGCGGGTCAGTATTTCACGCCACGTCCGCTTATCGACGCCATCGTAGAATGCGTAAACCCGCAGCTTGGTGAAGTCGTCTGCGATCCAGCCTGTGGCACTGCGGGATTCCTGCTCGTTGCTCATGAGCACCTAAAGCGGAACAATCCGGACATGACGCGCCGGCAGGAAGTCGAACTGGCGACAAAAGCCATTCGCGGAGTCGAACTTGTGGAGGAAGTCGCGCGGCTCGCGACAATGAACCTCTTGCTCCACGGAGTTGGCGGCAATGCCGAAGACGAGCTACCGATCGCCTGTCAGGACAGCCTCAAAGAGCCGCCCCGGACGCAAGTCGATGTGGTGCTGACGAACCCGCCGTTTGGCATCAAAGGAAGCGTAACTTACGCGCAGGACCGCAAGCCTTCACGAGGCGAGGATACACTGACGATCATTCGGCCCGATTTCTGGGTTCAGACCGCCAATAAACAGCTCAACTTTCTCCAGCATATCGTGGCGCTGCTTAAGCCTGGTGGACGCGCAGCAGTGGTGATCCCTGACAACGTCTTGTTCGAAACCGGCGCTGCTTCAGCCATCCGTCGCCGCATTCTTGAAACATGCCGTGTCCACACGCTTCTCAGACTGCCCTCCGGTCTATTTTATGCGCAGGGTGTGAAGTCGAACGTCTTGTTCTTCGAGAAGCCATTGCACGGGGGCGACGAAACAATATCTGACCGCATCTGGGCTTACGACCTGAGATCGGACAAACGCTTTTCGCTGAAAGCGAAACCGTTGCAGCGCGAGGATTTGCAAGAATTTGTCGCCCTCTATCGCTCTGGTTTCGCTGCCCCAAAAGACGATAGTGGCGAAGGCGAAGATCGCTTCCGGGCCTTCGATGCCAAGGCAATTATCGAGACGAGCGAATGTCGGCTGGATCTGGCCTGGGAATCGTCGACGATTTCCGCTCGCACGCCCGGTCTTGAACGCCTTGACGAGATTTCCCGTTTGGTCGCGGACGATCTTCAGCGCGCGTTGGCGCTTATCAGCGGTACGCAGAAATAGTTGGTCGCCTTATCGTATAGCCCCTTTTCGAGATCTCGAAGGGTCCAACTGTTCATTCAAACATTCAGCTAAAAGGTAGTACTCAGGCGGGTGACTATTTGAGGATGCTGTTCAGAACCAGATCGAGATGGGCTTCAATCATCTCATCAAGGTCCATCGGATCGACCGGCTCAAACACCAGTTTCCAGATCGCTGCCAAGATTGCAGGCCCGATAATTACCTCGGGATAACGGGTCGCAGGTCCGTCCCGAAATTCTCCGCTTTCGATACCGCGCCGGAGAATTTCGGCGACGATCGCCTTACCGCGACTGACCGCCTCGCGATGATAAAAGCTCACAAGAGTCGGAAATCGCTTTGCCTCGGCTATCAGTAACCGAAGGATTTCGCGCTTCTCGGTGGCGACCATCTGACGGTACAACGTCTCGATTAGGAATCGGAGAATTACTGCGCTGTTCGCCGAAGGCAGCTCTAAAGCGCCGGTAAGACGTTCGAGTAATGGTGCGAATGCATCGCGGACGACGGCCTCGAACAGATCCTCCTTCGTCTGGAAGTAAAGGTAGATCGTGCCTTTGGCGATCCCTGCGCGATCTGCCACGTCTTCGAGTCGCGTCGCTGAAAAGCCGCGTTCGGAAAAAAGTGTGAGGGCAGCCGCCAGGATTTCGCCAGGACGCTCCTCTTTGCGGCGTCGTTGCCTTGTGGCTGGCTTAGGAGGTTCGCTCATGCGCATTTTGTGGCTTGCCATACTTCAATCGACAAGGCAATCAGATGACCGGCTAGTCAGTCATGTGTGAGTCGAGGGCGTGGCGGTGGGAAAGAGTTCGTCGAACTTGGCGATCAGCGTGCCGTTCGGAACCGGATCGTCCGCGGCTACCATTCACGGCTACGGTCAAGCTGCGCTCCTGTCGCTCGCTCAGCAATTCGCTGATGACCACCGAAACGCCCGATGACTGCTTTGCTTAAAAACGCAAAAATACACCGCACTGTTTGGCGAATAGCGCGCGTTACGGCCGCTCTTCTTTTCAGTGTCGCTGGCGCTTTCAAGCTCGCAGGTGCGGAGAGCATGGTGGGTCTATTTGCGATGATCGGTTGGGGCCAATGGTTTCGCTTTGTTACGGGCGGCCTTGAACTTCTCGGCGCCGCGCTTCTTCTGCGACGGCGGACCGCAATTGCGGGCGCGGTGCTGCTCGCCTTCGTCGCTGCGGGAGCGACCATGACCCATCTGACCGTGATTGGCGGCAGTCCCGTGCCCGCCATTCTTCTTCTGGCGCTAACGGTCGCGATTGCCGCTGCGCCGCTGCGGTCGGCAAACCGCTGGTTCGTCGGAAAGGATTGACATGAAGCGCCCAAGTCGTCGAGTTCTATTGGTCGCGGCTGTTGTCGTCCTCGCGGCGTTGGGCGCGGTGCTGCTCTTCACGCGACCGTGGAGCGACAACGACGAACCGCTGACTCTCTACGGCAATGTCGATATTCGCGAGGTCGATCTCTCCTTCCGCGTCGACGGGAGGGTGGCGGAGGTCCTGGTCGACGAAGGCGATGCCGTTACCGCGGGCCAAGTGCTTGCAAGGCTCGACGCCGAACCGCTTCAGACCGAACTCGCTGAGGCGCAAGCGAACACCGACGCGCAGCGCGCGCAATTGGACCTGTTGCGGGAAGGCAATCGGCGCGAGGACATCGCGCAGGCCGAGGCGGCCGTGGCCGAACGTCGCGCCGCGCTTGCCAATGCACAGGGCGACGTCGATCGGCTCGAAAGCTTGCGTGGCACGGGCGCCGTCGCCGACCGTCGGATCGAAGACGCGGTCAATCAGCGCAACGAGGCCGCCGCGCGACTGCGTAGCGCGCAGCACGCGCTCGCTGAACAGCGCGCGGGCACCCGGAGGCAGGAGATCGCTCAGGCCGCTAGCAATGTCGATCGCGCGAATGCGACCGCCGACCGCATCCGCATCCGCGTCGCCGATACGGTCCTGCGCGCGCCGTCCGACGGCACGATCCTGACGCGGGCGATCGAACGGGGTGCCAATATTTCATCGGGAGCGACCGCCTTCACCGAGGCGCTGGCGCGACCGGTGTGGGCGCGGGTCTTTGTTGATGCGCCCAATCTTGGGCTGGTCGCGCCTGGCACGATCGTCAATATCACGACCGATGCTGCCCCCGGCAAGGTTTACAAGGGCCGGGTCGGCTATGTTTCGCCGACTGCAGAGTTCACGCCCAAGTCTGTCGAGACCGAGGCGCTCCGCACCGACCTTGTCTATCGCGCGCGAGTCATCGTCCTCGACCCTGATTCGCGGCTCCGCCAAGGGATGCCGATCACCGTCCGGCTCGCGAGCGGTGCCCGCGCGGTGGAGGACTGATGGCCATGGCCGGGAAAGCCGACGCCATCGCCTTCAAAGACCTTGTCCGACGTTTCGGCAAGGGGGACGATGAAGTCGTGGCCGTCGATGGCCTGACCGCGACAATCAAGGCCGGGATCATCACCGGGTTGGTCGGCCCCGATGGTGCGGGCAAGACGACGCTCATTCGGATGATTGCTGGGCTGCTCGCGCCGACCAGCGGAACGCTGAGCGTCGACGGGCTCGATCCGACGGCGCAAGGCGACGAGTTGCGCCAGCGGCTCGGTTATATGCCGCAGCGGTTCGGCCTCTATGAAGACCTGACCGTCCTCGAAAATCTGAACCTCTACGCCGAGTTACGCGGGGTCGAGACCGAGAAGCGCGACGAAACCTTCGAGCGGATGCTCGACTTCACCGATTTGAAGCGCTTCACCGAGCGCCGCGCGGGCAAGCTCTCGGGCGGCATGAAGCAGAAGCTGGGGCTGGCCTGCACGCTGCTGGGCGACCCGCGGGTGCTGTTGCTCGACGAACCCTCGGTCGGGGTCGATCCGATCTCGCGGCGCGAGCTTTGGAAGATGGTCGGCGACCTGGCGGGCGAAGGCAAGACGATCGTCTGGTCGACCGCCTATCTCGACGAGGCCGAGCGCTGCCCCGAGGTCATTCTGCTCGACAAGGGCAAGCCGCTGTATTGCGGGACGCCCGATGAACTGGCCGAGCGGATGCAGGGGCGCAGCCGTCTCATCCGCAATATCGAGGGCAACCGCCGACAGGTGCTCAAGCGCGCGCTGGGGTCGGACCGCGTCGTCGATGGCGTGATTCAGGGGCGTGCGGTGCGCGTGGTGCTCAAGGAAAAGGAGAAACCGCTCGACTTGAGCCAGGTCGAGGCCGGAAACGGGGCGAGCCTCGACGAGGTCAAGCCTCGGCTGGAGGATGCCGTGATCGACCTGCTTGGAGGTGGGCCGGGCGGCGAGTCCGTGGTCGCCAAGCTCCTGAAGGACGCTGACGCGCGTGACGACGACAAGGCCGGCGACGTCGTGATCGAAGCCAAGAACCTTACCAAGAAATTCGGCGACTTCGCCGCTACCGACGATGTCAGCTTCGAGGTGAAGCGCGGCGAGATCTACGGCCTGCTCGGCCCCAATGGCGCGGGCAAATCGACGACGTTCAAGATGTTGTGCGGCCTGCTGAAGGCGACCGAAGGCGAGGCCAAGGTGCTCGGCTACAGCCTCAAACGCTCGCCGGGGGAGGCGCGCCAGCGGCTGGGCTATATGGCGCAGAAATTCTCGCTCTACGGCACGCTGTCGGTGCGCCAGAACATGGAGTTCTTTTCCGGCATCTACGGGCTGGAAGGTCGCAATCGACGCGAACGGATCGACGCGATGATCGACGCCTTCGCACTCGAAAAATACCTCAAGATGTCGCCCGACGCGCTGCCGCTCGGCTTCAAGCAGCGGCTCGCGCTCGCCTGCGCCATCATGCACGACCCCTCGGTCCTGTTCCTCGACGAGCCGACCTCTGGCGTCGATCCGCTGACCCGGCGCGAGTTCTGGACCCACATCAACGGCGCCGTCGAAAAGGGCGTGACGGTGATGGTCACGACCCATTTTATGGACGAGGCCGAATATTGCGACCGGATCGGCCTCGTCTATCGCGGAAAGCTGATCGCCAGCGGCCCGCCCGACGACCTGCGCGCCGATGCCGCCACCGACGAGAATGACGACCCGTCTATGGAGGAGGCCTTCATCGAGTTGGTCGAGCGCGCCGACCGCGAGGACGATGCGCAAAGGAAGGCCGCATGAGCGCCACATCCGCCACCGGCGGCGTATCATACCGGCGACTGCTCGCGCTGGTGCGCAAGGAAACCGTGCAGACGCTGCGCGATCCGTCGAGCCTGCTCATCGCCGGGCTGATGCCGCTGCTGATGCTGTTCCTGTTCGGCTACGGCCTCAACCTCGATACGGGCGTGACCCGGATCGCGGTGGTGGTGGAGGACTCGGGGGCGGCGGCGCAGGACGTGGTCGCCGCGCTGGATGGCTCACCCTATCTGGAGGTCACATATCTAGGAAACCGCACGGGGGCCGCCGAACGTCTCGATCGGGGGGAAGTCGGCGGCTTCGTGGTCGTTCCCGATGGCTTCTCCAAAGCCGTGGCGCGCGGCCGCACCGGCGATGTCCAGGCGGTCACCGACGGCACCGATCCCAACACGGCCGCCTTCGTCAGTGCCTATGTCTCTGGCGCGATGGCGGTCTGGCGCGAGCAGCGCAACCAGGGCGATGGGGCAGTCGAGCGCGGCGGCCTCGGCAGCGATCCGCGCTATTGGTTCAACCCCGCCACGATCAGCCGCAACTCGCTCGTGCCCGGCTCGATCGCGGTGGTGATGACCGTAGTGGGCGCGCTGCTGACCTCGCTCGTCGTCGCCCGCGAGTGGGAGCGCGGCACGATGGAGGCGCTGCTCTCGACGCCGATCACGCGGGTCGAGCTGCTGCTGACCAAGATCATCCCCTATTTCGGCCTTGGGATGGTTTCGATGGCCATCTGCCTCATCATTTCCACGCTGGTTCTCGGCGTGCCGTTTCGCGGCTCGCTCGTGCTGCTGTTCCTAGCGACGGCGCTGTTCCTCGGCACGGCGCTGGGGCTGGGCCTGCTCCTCTCGACCGCGATCCGCAGCCAGTTCAACGCGGCACAGGCCGCGCTCAACGCCGCCTTCCTGCCGGTGATGATGCTCTCGGGCTTCGTCTATGAGATCGGCAGCATGCCGAGGCCCGTGCAGGTAATCGCCTCGATCCTGCCGGGCCGCTATTTCGTGACAATCCTCCAGACGCTGTTCCAGTCGGATTACGCCGGTCGGCTGTATTGGCTCAACGCGATGGCGCTGGCGCTGATCGCTGCGATCTTCCTGACCCTGACCGTGATCAAGACCAAGCGGACGCTCGACTGATGTGGAACCGGCTGCGCACCCTCGTCATCAAGGAGCTGCAGGCGATCCTGCGCGATCCGGCCGCGCTTCGGCTGCTCGTTATGCCCGTGATGCTTCAGACGTTGCTGTTCCCTTTCGCCGCGACGCTCGACGTGCGCAATGCGTCGGTAGCGGTCTTCAATCAGGACAGCGGTGCGGCGGCAACCGAGATCGTCCAGCGCCTCGGCGCGGCGGACGCTTTCGGGCAGGTGCGTCAGGTCGAAAGCGAGGGCGAGTTGCGCGATCTCATCGACCGGCAGCAGGTGTTGCTCGCGCTGCGCTTCCAGCCAAGCTTCTCGCGCGACATCGCGCGCGGTGAAACTGCGTCGGTCCAGGTCATCGGCGACGGGCGGCGTTCGAACAGCGCCCAGCTCGCGCAGGGCTATGTCGATCAGATCATCCGTGGCTATGGCGCTGAGATCGCGGCCGATGCCTCCGCCCGCGGCCCGCTCGCCAGAGGCGGCGCGCAGGTCGTCGTGCGCAACTGGTATAATCCCAACCTAGAAGGGCGCTGGGTGATCGTGACCAGCATGGTCGCGATCATGACGACCATCGGTGCGCTCATCACGACGGCGCTGTCGGTCGCGCGCGAACGCGAACAGGGAACGCTCGACCAAGTGCTGGTCTCGCCGCTCTCGCCCGCGCTCATCATGCTCGGCAAGATGATCCCGGCGGTCATCATCGCCTGCGTCCAGGCGACCGCGATAACCATTATCGCCATCAATCTGTTCGGCGTGCCGTTCACCGGATCGCTCTTCGTGCTCTACGTCGGGATGTTGCTCTACGCGATCGCGTTGTGCGGGTTCGGATTGTTCATCTCGGCGATCTCGGCCACCCAGCAGCAGGCGTTCCTCGGCGTCTTCACCTTCATGATGCCCGCGATCCTGTTGTCGGGCTTCATCGCGCCCGTCGCCAATATGCCGGTGTGGCTGCAATGGGTGAGCTGGATCGACCCGCTCCGCCACTTCATCGTCGTTGTGAAGGGGGTGTTCCTGAAAGGAAGCGGCTTCGTCGCGCTGTTCCCCAGCCTCTGGCCGATCGCGCTGATCGCGGTCCTGACGCTCACCACCGCCTATGTCATCTTTCGGAGAGGAACCGCGTGAGGAAGCTCGTACTCGCAGGCTTGCTGCCCGGCGTGCTCGCAGGCTGCACGGTCGGCCCCGACTATCGTGCGCCCGTCGGAGCTGTGCCGCCCGCCTTCCGCGAAGCGTCGTCGGCCACTATCGCCCAGCCCGTCGATCGCTGGTGGGAACGCTATGGTGACCCCGCCCTCGTAGCCCTCGTCGATCGCGCGATCTCGGCCAACGGTGACGTCGCCATCGCCGAGGCGCGGATCACGCAGGCCCGCGCGCGCGCCGACGAAGCACGCGGCGGCCAGCTCCCGCAGCTCAATGGCCAGGGATCGACGACAGTTCGTCGATTGAGCGAGAACGGCGAACAGCTCGCCAACATTCCGACCGGTCTGGTAGAGCCCGACCTCGACTACACCGTCTATCGCGCCGGCTTCGACGCGAGCTGGGAACTCGACCTGTTCGGACGCAATCGCCGCCAGGTCGAGGCCGCAGAGGCGCGGTTGGGATCGGTGGCCGAGGCGCGCAACGACACGCTGGTCCGAGTCGCCGGCGATGTGGCGCGGGCCTATGCCGATTATCGAGCGGCGCAGCGCCGCATCGTCATCGCCAATGAAACCCTCGCCGCTGCACGCCAGACCGCCGACCTCACCGACCGTCTGGCGCGGGCCGGCGAAGAAGCGCAGTCCGAGGTCCAGCGCGTCGAAAGCCTTGCCGAGGAGAGCGCCGCCGCGCTGCCGCCGCTCGTCGCCGATGCGAAGGCCGCACTTTATCGCCTCGACGTGCTGCTGGGTGCGCAACCCGGCGGCGCCGAGGCGCTGATCGCCGCGTCGCCGACCTCGGCGCTGCGGGCGCCCGACGTCCCCGTCGGCCTGCCGTCGGACCTGCTGCGTAGGCGTCCCGACATCCGACGTGCCGAGCGCGAACTGGCCGCCGCCACCGCCGACACCGGGGTCGCGGTCGCCGATCTCTATCCGCGCTTTTCACTGACCAGCACACTCGGGCTGGAAGCACTGAGCATCGGCGACCTGTTCGATAGCGCTAGCCGCTATGGCTCGCTCGTCCCCGGCTTCTCGCTACCGATCTTTGACGGAGGGCGTCGCCGCGCAGTTGTCCGTCGCCAGCAGGCGCTCGTTGACGAGAACCTCGCAAGCTACAACCAGACCGTCGTTCGCGCGCTGTCGGATGTCGAAACGGCGTTGCTGCGCTATCGACAGGATCGCGAGCGTGCCGAGCGTCTTCTGTCGGCGCGAACCCGCTTGACGCGAACCCTCGAACTCGCCCGCCTGCGCTACCGGGCGGGCGAAGCGAGCCTCACCGACGTGCTTGACGTTCAACGCCAAGTGTCCGCCCTCGACGATCGCCTCGCTCAGGCGGAGGCTGTCGTCATCATTGACGCTGTCAGCCTCGACAAGGCGCTCGGCGGCGGATGGCAGGTCGCTACGGTTGCCCAAGCCGATGCTGGGGCCGCTACTCGTGTCCAGCGATAAGCGAATGGATGCGCTGCTTGCCCGCGCGACCGAGCGCGGTGCGATCGGCATGGCGATCGTGCATCCGACTTCCGCGCTCGCCATCAGTGCGGCGGACGAGGCGTTCAGGGCCGGACTAATCGAACCCGTGCTCGTCGGGCCGACGAAGCGGATCGATACAGCGGCGGACGAGGCCGGCGTCGATCTCAACGGCTGGATGTGCGTCGATGTCGAGCACAGCCACGAGGCGGCCGAGCAAGCGTGCGCAATGGTCGCCGACGGCAAGGTTCAAGCGCTCATGAAGGGCTCGCTCCATACAGATGAACTGCTGCGGGCGGTGCTCGCCAACCCAAAGGTGAGAAGCGACCGGCGATTAAGCCACGTCTTTGTGTTCGATGACCCCGCTTATCACAAGCTCTTCCTGGTCACCGACGGCGCGGTCAACATCGCCCCTACGCTGGATCACAAAGCCGACATCGTCAGAAACGCCGTCGATCTCTTTGCCAAACTCGTCTGCGAAGACCGACCTGCCAAGGTCGCGGCGCTGGCGGCGGTCGAGACGGTTTCGCCTGATATGCCGGCAACCGTCGAAGCGGCGGCGCTCGCCAAGATGGCGGACCGAGGCCAGCTCGGGTCGTGCATTGTCGATGGTCCACTGGCGTTCGACAACGCGATCTCGGCCGAAGCAGCAAAGCAGAAGGAGATTGTATCGGCCGTCGCCGGCGACCCTGACATCTTGATGGTGCCGAACCTTGAGGCCGGCAATATCCTCGCCAAGCAGCTGACCTTTCTCGGTGACGCGGAGTCGTGCGGGATCGTGCTCGGTGCACGGGTTCCGATCGCGCTGACAAGCCGCGCCGATGGCGAACGCGCACGCCTGCTGTCATGCGCTTTGGCGGTACTCGCGGGCGATCCGGGGCGACGCGAGTGAGAGCGGCGATCCTGACGCTCAACGCGGGTTCGACCAGTTTGAAGGCAACCTTGCGAACGGCCGAGCGTGAAGATCGCGTTTTGTTTGCTGCCGAAGCGGTACGCGCTAACGACGTTTGGACTCTGCAAACCGGTGACCGCCGCGAACAGGTCGATGGCGAGATAGACCAAGCAGCGATCAAGGTGCTCGAACGAGCGTCAACCGCGCACTCCGCGTTTGACACCGTGGCCGTCGCGCACCGGATCGTCCACGGTGCCGACAGTTATGTCCACCCGTGCGCGCTCGATCACGACGCCGTGGAGCGACTGAGGAGCTTCGCTCGCTTCGCGCCGCAGCACCAAGGACCGGCGCTCGACTTGATCGAGGCCGTACGATCCGTCCTGCCAGAAGCGATCAACATCGGGTGTTTCGACACCGCGTTCCACAAGACGATCCCGGCCTTGCACCATGTGCTGCCCTTACCCGAGCGGCTGCGCGCGCTCGGGTATAGGCGATACGGGTTCCACGGACTGTCTTTCCAATCGATCGCCATGCAACTCGCGGCGACAAGGCCGGATTTACGAAAGGTCGTGGTCGCCCATCTTGGCGGCGGCTCCAGCCTTTGTGCGTTGCACGACGGCAAGAGCATCGCGACGACGATGGGTCTGACCGCGCTCGACGGGGTGCCGATGACGACGCGGAGCGGCAGCCTAGACCCCGGCGTCGTGCTCGACCTTGTTCGACGATCTGACGTCGAGACGATCGAAGCGATGCTCTACGGCAAATCTGGACTCGCCGCACTTTCGAATACGAGTGGAGACCTGCGCGCAATGCGCGCGGCTGGCACTCCAGAGGCAGACCTCGCGATCGACGTATTCGCTGCGCGGGTTGCTGAGGCCGCTGCGGCTATGAGCGTTGCAATGGGCGGGATGCAGGCGCTCGTTCTGACCGGGGGCATAGGGAGCAATGACATCCTAGTCGGCGACGCCGTGGCTTCGCGACTGAACTTCTTTCCGCCTTTTGAAACGCTGCGCCTCAAGACCGATGAGGAGGCCGTTTTGGCCGATGGCGCGCGCGCGGTTCTCGAAGCGCAGGGATCCATGCCGGAGGAGCACGACGATGGCCTACCCTAACCCTATGAACATGTATGATTGGATCGATACTTGGCAGCAAGCTTGGCGCGCGCCATCGGCAGTGCTCGGGGCGTTCGCTCGTGGGCTCGACGATCGCAATACACTCCCGCCTTGGCTCGCGCTGCCAAGGGCGCTTGGCTTCGATCCCCCCGCACTTACGGTCCGGCGCGCGACTTCGGCTAGCCTCTCCGTCTTACGTCGGCTGACGGAGGCAAGAGAAAAGCCGGCGTTCGGAATTGTTGAGGTCGATGTTGATGGCACTGCCCACGCCGTGCGCGAGGAGGTCGTCGAAGAACGCCCATTCTGCCGCCTGCTCCGCTTCGACCTTATCGGCCGGTCCGATGCTCCGACAATCCTGCTCGTCGCGCCAATGGCGGGTCATTATGCGACCCTGTTACGCGAGACCGTCCGCGACCTGCTGCCAAGCTATTCGGTCGTGGTGACCGACTGGTCCAATGCCCGCGATGTCCCCATTCACGATGGCGGATTCGACTTGGACGACTACATCGATCTACTGATCGGGCATATTCAAAAGCTTGGACCGACCACGCATATCGTTGCTGTCTGCCAGGCAGGCGTACCCGCCGTCGCCGCGACAGCAATCCTAGAATCATCGACCACGAGCGACGTCGTCCTGCCGGCCAGCCTGACAGTCCTCGGTTCCCCGATCGATACGTCCCGCTCTCCCACGGAGGTCAATCGTCTCGCTTCCGAACATGATAGCGACTGGTTCACCGATACGCTTATCACCACGGTTCCGGCCCGCTTTCCAGGTGCCAACCGCGCCGTCTATCCCGGCTACCTTCAACTGACAGCGTTCGTCGCCATGAATCCGCAGAGGCACGAGAAGTCCGCGCGTGATGCAATCGCCCATTTTGCTGACGGCGATTTTGATGCGGCCGAAAAGGTCGACAGCTTCTACGGTGAGTTTCTCAGCACCATGGACCTGACCGCCGAGTTCTATCTTCAAACGGTGGAGCGAGTCTTCAAGCGCAACGCGCTTGCCAAGGGTGACTTTCGCTTTCGCGGCACGCCTGTCTCCCTCACGACAATCACACGCACACCCATCCTGGCCATTGAGGCCGAACGCGATGACATCACGGGGTTGGGTCAGACTTCGGCGATCCTTGAGCTCGCCAGCGAGCTGCCCCCGAAGTGCAAGCGCCATTATCTTCTTAAAGACGCAGGTCATTACGGCTTGTTCAGCGGGTCGAAATTTCGACGTGAGATCGTGCCTGAGCTTTGCGCCTTCCATGAGGGCGAGGCGTGAGAAGGCCGCAGTCGCTAGGCGCACTGGCTGTCGCTGGTGCGCTTGCACTCGGCGGATGCGCGACCATACCTCGCGCACCGGCGACAGCCGAGATGCAAGCCATAGCGGTCGTTCCCGGTTATGACGCGACGGTTCGCTACTGGTCGGACGGCCCTGCGGAGAGCTGGACGGCATGGCGCATGAAATGGCTCACGGAGCGGTCGCAAACCGGCGCGCAGTCTTCACTCGCCATGCTGGCGATATCGAGCGGCTCGGATAAGGGTGCCTTTGCAGCCGGGTATCTGAACGGCTGGTCCGCCTCGGGGACACGACCCGCCTTTGCGTTGGTGACGGGGGTGAGCACCGGGGCGCTGATTGCGCCTTTCGCGTTCATCGGTGAAACCGAGGACGACGTTCTGCGACTCCTCTACACAGATGTCGACGCCAAGGACATCTTCAGACGCTCGCCGCTGCGCGGAGTGCTGGGCGGGCCAAGCTTCGCCGATACCAGACCTCTGGCGCGCCTGATCGCACGACACGTCACCGATGAACTCGTCGATAACATCGCCAAAGCACATCGCAATGGCCGACGTTTGCTTGTCATGACGACAAACCTCGACGCGCAGCGCGGCACCATATGGGATCTCGGCGAGATCGCCGCGAGCGGAGCGCCGGGCCGCGTCGAGCTGATCCGCGATGTGCTGCTGGCCTCCGCAAGCATCCCCGGCGTCTTTCCGCCGGTCCGTATCCAAGTGCGTAGCGGTGGTCAAATATTCGATGAAATGCATGTCGATGGGGGCACGACAAACAGTGTTTTCGTTATCCCAGATTCTCTTCTGTCCACGCAAAACGCCGAGGGCCTTGCCACAACAGTAAACCCAGAGATGACGCTGCTTTACAATGGAGTGCTTTCGCCGCGGTACGAGCGCGTGGAAGCAAGTGCGTTCAACGTGATCGCGCGAGCGCTTGAGACCGTGATTGGTGCCGGGGATCGACGGGCGGTCAGCAGTTATCAAGCCTTTGCGCGTCAAACAAAATTGCGGCTCTGCATTGAGGCTATCCCGCCAGATTCGGATCCGCCGTCGGCCGACATGTTCGACCGTAGAGACATGCAGCGCTTGTTCGCGATCGGCCGAGAGGCCGGCGTAAGCCGACAATGCCGATCATAGGCCGCGATCGCCCATCATCGACGGAGATCCAATCATGAAATACGTAGCTTTACCGATTCTCACGATGCTCACCGGGGCGGTTTCGCCATCGCCAGAATTGGTCGCGTCGATCGAAACCGATAAACTGGGCCAGGCGACAGTTTGCTTGTGGAAGGACAAAGCCGGTTTTCCGAATTGTCAGAAGGGTAAGCCTTTTCGCCAAATGACGGTGACGGTCAGCAAGGGCCGCACCGTGGTGCGCTTCCAAAATGTGCCGGAGGGCCGTTACGCACTCTCCGTAGCGCTCGACGCCAATGCAAATGGCAAGATCGATACCAACCTCCTTGGTATTCCACGCGAGCCGATTGGGGTTTCAGGCAAAAAGCCTCGCTTCGGTAAGCCTGCCTTTGCAGACGCGGTTTTTAGCCATCCTGGCCTGCCTTCCACGATAAGATTGTCTGAGTAGGCAGTATGCGAACTCCAGTCGCAACTCCATACCATGGCCTTTGATATTCGGCAGCTCCGTTACGCAATCGCCGCAGCCGATCACGGCAGCTTTTATCGCGCAGCCCGCGCTCTCGATGTCGAGCAGTCGACGCTGAGCCGCGCTATCTCAAAGCTAGAACGCTCGATTGGAATGCCGATCTTTGAGCGCTCGCGGGCCGGTGTCAGGATGACGCTTGCCGGCACTGCGTTCATTCGCGGCGCGAAGCCGATGGTGGCGACTGCCGACAAGCTGGTGGCGATGATGCGCGCTGCCGGACAAGGCCGGGCGGGTGGGCTTATGCTCGGGCATAATAGCTCGGTCTCGGCAGGCAACCTGCGCGCGACCATGATGAGTTGGCGAGACGCCAATCCCGATGTCGAGGTGCAATGCGTCGAGGCCGACCGCAGTGTTCTTCTTGCCGGGCTGGACACCGGTGAGATCGACATCGCGATTTTGATGGGCGCGACCAGCCATGACGGTTTCCGGTGCGAGCCGCTGTGGAGCGAGCGGATGCTGGCGGCGCTGCCGGCGACGCACCCGTTGACCGAACGGGACGTCGTTCACTGGACCGATTTGCGCGGGGAGCGCTTCTACCTTCCGGCGGCCGATCCGGGCGCGGAAATGCGCGACATGCTGCTGGGGCGTCTGGCCGTGTCGGGCGTCACCCCGGACATTCAGATGCACCAGTGCAGCCGCGAGACGATCCTGAGCATTCTCGGCGGTGGGTCGGCGGTCAGCATCGTTTGCGAGGGCTCGACCGGCGCGCGCTACCCGGATCTCGTCTATCGCCCGATCCACGGCGAGCAAGGCCCGGCGCTGGCGGGATATGCGGGCTATTGGCGAGACGAAAATCGCAACCCGGCGCTTCGTAGATTCCTCGGCTTTATCAAGATGCGCTACGCGCTGTCCTTTGATTTTTCGCATAGATTGCAATAGGATAATTGGGTAATTCTGGGAGCAATCCGCCATGTTGCAGGGCAAGACACGCATTATCGTGCTGGTGACTTTGGTCGTTGGCTTCACCGGCGGATTCATCCTTCGCCCGGTGATAATGCCACCGGCCAACAAGACGGTCGCGGTCGGCGCGGCACCTGCGTCGGCTCAAGCGAGAAGCACGCAGTATTTCGTGGCGAACGTCGCCGAAGCCCGTCAGGTCGTCGCCGGCTGTCGTGACGGTTCGGTGCGCGGGGGTGAATGCACGAACGCCGAAGAGGCGCTCATCAAGGTCGATGCCGCCGAGCGTCGCAAGCGTTTCCTCGGCAACTGAGCACTAGCGCGGTTAGTCCTTCGCGCCGCGCCGACCGCGCACAAACCCCCGATCGCTCGCCATGAACCGGCTGACCATCGGCGCGATCAGCTTCTCGGGCGTCACGGCCTCCGCGCCGGTCTCGCTCGCGAGTGCGGCGGCATAAGCCACGAGATCGCGGTGGACGGTGGCGGGTAGCTCAACCGTCAGTTTGACCGGCCGGTCATCGGCCAAGGCTCCCAGCTTCAGTTTCGTCATCGTGTCGCTCCGATAGGTTCAAGCACCAAGTCGCGCGTGATCACCACGCGAAGCGGATGCCCCGGCCGGATGGTGAGCGTGGGCTGCACGTTGAGCTGCCGCCGCGCGATCTGCTGGCCAGTCTGATTGACGGTGTCCTGCGATCCCCGGCGCAGCGCGCGGGTCAGGTCGTCTTCGCTGTCTGCGCCCAGCTCTGCGCCGACGTCCAACAGTGTCGAAACGGCGGCGGCCTTGAGCAGATTGCCCCAATGCTGGTTCGCACGATCCTGTAGCCCTGCAAACCCCGCACCGTCCGCACCGGGCTGGCGCTCGAGAACGATCGAGCGGCCATCCGGCATGATGAGTCGATCCCAGGCGAGCAAAACGCGGGTCTGCCCGGCGGCGATCTCGCTGTCATATTCGCCGATCAGCCGCGCGCCCTGCGGGATGAGGAGAATGCGCCCCGTGGGGCTGTCATAGACGTTCGCCGTCACCTGCGCGGTGATCTGGCCGGGCAAGTCCGAACGGACGCCCGTGATGAGCGCAGCCGGGATGATGCTGCCGGCCTGAACGATGTTGGGCGATGCCGGCGCCGTCAGCCGCTCGACGCTGACCGTGCGCTGGTTGGCCGCCTGCGCCATGAAGGCGCGTTTGCCGGCCTGGTCGCCTTGCGCCGCCTGCTGCGCGGGTTCCTGCGCGGAAGGCGCCGGCAAGCCCGGCGTTGAGACTGGCTCCGCACCCGCGCGCGCACCGCCGCCGCCGCCGCCGAGGAAGACCGAGCTGGTGCGGGCGGCATCGCGTTCCTGCGCCGCGCGCTGCCGGGCGGCTTCCGCCGCTTGCGCGCGTGGATCGGGCGGGCTGGGATGCGCGCCGATCGGCGGCACGGGCACATCCTCGCCGCGCTGCTGCGCCGACACGATCGGGCGGCCGAGGTCGCCGGGAAGCGGCGGGCCGAGCCGGGGCGCCTGTGCGTAGTCGCTCGGGCCGGACGTGATTGTCTCGGCCGTGGCGCGTCCGTTGGTGTTGTAGAGTTCCTGTGCGGCCCGATCGCCCGGCGGCCGCAGCGCATAGATCAGCGAACCACCGATGCCGAGTCCGGCGGCAACGCCGACGACGGCAAGCGCCTTACGGGATAGCCGCATGACGCGGGGCGGATCGCCGCGGAGCTGGAACGCGGCCGGATCAGGGCGGGCCGACTGTGGGGCGGGCCGATCCTCTGCGGACGGACCATGGCTGTCGCTCACGGCCGCCCCCTCCGTCCGTCGTCGCGCACGATGCGGACGCGCTGCTCGGTGCGCCGATCGCCCAGCCGCAGCTCGGCGGCGGCGAACAGGCGATCGACCACCATGTAGCGGCCCTGCACGCGGTAATTGACCAGCTCGGCGTCACCGCGCGCGCCCGTCACGAACAGCGGCGGCATCTCGCCCTGCGAGATTCCGGCCGGAAACTCGATGAACACCTGCCGTCCGTCGTCGAACGCGCGGGCCGGCGTCCACGGAACGCGGTCGCCCTCGATCCGGTAGCGGAAGTTGAGGGCGGACACGTCCACGCCAGTCGCCGCGGGCGCGGCGGTGGCGGTGGCCGCGTTGCGACCCTGCAATGCGATGAGCTGGTCCTGCGGATAGGTCCAAGACACGGACGCCATGTAGGTCGCGGGCGTGGCGCGCAGCTCCAAATGATAGGTGCGGCGGTCGGTGTTGATGACGAGATTCGTGGCTAGGTCCGGCCGGGTGGGCTTCACGAGGATATGCACGCGCGCGGTCGCGCCGCTGCCGCTCACCGTGTCGCCGATGACCCACCGCACCGTGTCGCCGGCCGCGACCGGCCCCGGCCCGACGAGCTGCTCGCCTTCCTGCAAGGCGATGTCCGTCACCTGGCCGGGCGCGGTATATACTTGATAGAGCGCGCCTTCGGTCCACGGATATTGCTGAATGGCGTTGAGGAAGCCATCGCGCACCGGCTGGATGCGCGCGGCGTTGTTGGCGTCGCCGACCCGGCGGCGCGGATCGGTGGGCTCCGCCGGCCGCGGACCTTCCGTCACCGGCTTCAACTGACCGGGCAGCGGCAAGGGCTGGGGGATTGTGACGATCTCGACCGCGCGGGCCGGCTCGGCCGCAGGCGTCGCCACAATCGCCGGGGGCGGATCGTCCAAAGCGATCACGGGCGGCCTGGCCGACGTGGTGGCGCAGCCGGCAAGCGCGGATGCGGAGACGAACAGCGCGGCCGTAGCCGCGCGTCGGATGGGTATGCCGGTCATTGCGACAGCTCCTTC
>NZ_LSKH01000098.1:0-1027 GCF_001557395.1 Sphingomonas sp. CCH5-D11
GCGACGACAAGAACGAACCCGTCCGCCTGATGCCCGAACTCGGCAGCCGCGAACTGCGCTGGTCGGCGCAGGTTTGGGGCGGCGGTGGCGGCGGGATCGCCGGCGCGTTCGGCGTCGCGGCGGCGGCGATCCTGTCGGGTCAGGCAAGCGCCGTCGTTATCTTCCGCGCGCTGGTTGAGGGTTCGAGCGGCCGCATGTCCGCCGCGGTGATGGCGCACCATCTCAACGACCATCTGCGCGCGACCGGCATGGTTTCGCCGGCCCAGGCCTGCGCGGTGCGAGCGACACGGTTGTTCGACCACCACGGCGTCCCCCGCGACATCGTCGAGGAACTGGTCCGCGCCTCCTACCACCACGGCACCCGCAACCCGGAGGCGGTCAGCTACGGCCAGACCTTCGATGTCGAGCAATTGCGGCAATCGCGGCTGATCGCCGAGCCGTTCCGCTTGTTCGATTGCAGCCGCGAGAACGACGGGGCCGGAGCGCTGCTGATGGTTTCCGCCGAGCGCGCGCGCGATCTCGCCAAGCCGCCGGTCTATATGCTCGGCTGCGTACAGGGCGCCGAGGCCGGCTGGGGCGACCTGCTCGAGAATGACGACGCCGACCTTTATGTCACCGCCGGCTTCCGCGGGCTGGCGAAGCGGCTCTACGCCGATACCGGCCTCACCCCTGCCGGTATCGACGTCGTCCAGCTTTACGAGAATTTCGACGCGCAGGGCGTCATGTCGCTGATCGACCACGGCTTCTGCACCTACGAGAATGCGACGGAGGTGATCCGCTTCGAGAATTTGATCGCGGATGGCGGCAAGCTGCCGATCAACACCTCGGGCGGCAATCTCGCGCAAGGCTTCATCCACGGCATTGGCCTGCCGATCGAAGCAGTCCGCCAGCTGCGCGGCGAAAGCGCCAACCCCGTCGCCGGCGCGCGCACTTGCCTACTCGCGGGTGGCCCCGGCGCACCGACGGTGAGTTCCGCGATCTTCGCCAATGCGATCTAACCGCCTTCCCACCCCGGCGAAGGCCGGGG